>NZ_RZRO01000066.1:0-38200 GCF_003997975.1 Mesorhizobium sp. M7A.F.Ca.US.005.03.1.1 | reverse complement strand
CGCCTCGATCCTGTGGCGCGACACGACACGATCGAAGGACGCGGCGACCAACATGAAGATCACCGCGCAGGATCTTCTGGAACTGAAGATCATCGACGCCATCATCCCCGAGCCGCTCGGCGGTGCGCATCGCGGCGCCGAAACCGTGATCGCCGCGACCGGAGACCTCATCGCCAGGACGATGAAGGACTTCGCCGGCGCCAACACCGATTTCCGCGAACAGCGCCGCGAAAAATACCTGGCCATGGGCCGCAGTCTCTGACCACAGGCACCCTTGGCCGCAACAATGTGGCGGAGCGGAGCATTTTTGCCACAAAAATGCCGCTGCATTCGGCTCAATGAGACTGCCGCAGGGGGATGCGTCGGCACTTGCGGTAAGGAATTTATTAGGGTTAACGGGCTTAGGGTCCGTCGATGCGCAGTGTAGCAGCCGGGGCAGGAAACGTCCTGGCGCCAGAGAAAAGACGATATCCGTAGCCATGTTTGTCAAGCTTGCCCGCACCGGAATCCTGATCGCTGCCCTCGGCGTTGCCGGCTGCAACAATTCGTCGATGAAGGATTTTGCCCCGGAGGCCAACAAGCCGCTGCCCGACAAGATCCTCGCCGACATGAGGGCCAAGGGCATGGTCCGCACCTCGTCGGTGATGGCCCGCATCTTCAAGGAAGAAGGCAAGCTCGAGATCTGGAAGGCCAAGACCAACGGCCGCTATGACATGGTTGCCAGCTACGACATCTGCAAATGGTCGGGCAAGCTCGGGCCGAAATACACCGAAGGCGACCGCCAGGCGCCGGAAGGCTTCTACACGGTGCGCCCGGCGCAGATGAATCCGCGCTCGAACTACCATCTGTCCTTCAACATCGGCTATCCCAACGCCTATGACCGCGCCAACGGCCGCACCGGCTCCAATTTGATGGTGCACGGCGCCTGTTCGTCGTCGGGCTGCTATTCGATGACCGATGCGCAGATCGAGCAGATCTATGCCTTCGGCCGCGACGCCTTCCAGGGCGGCCAGACCGAGTTCCAGATCCAGGCGTTTCCGTTCCGCATGACCGCCGCCAACATGGCGCGCTACCGCAACGACCCGAATTACGACTTCTGGAAGATGCTCAAGGTCGGCTACGACAATTTCGAGATCACCAAGGTGCCGCCGAAGGTCGATGTCTGCGAGAAGCGTTATGTCTTCAACCAGGTAGCCGCCGACGGTCAGACATTCGATCCGACTGGCGCCTGCCCGGCGACGACGCAGCCTGATTCGCTGAAGAGCGCCTACAATTCCTACATGAGCACCTATGACGCGGCGTTCAGCGGCGCGGTCAAGGCCAGCGTGCCGGCGCCCAAGCCGACCATCGCCGGTATCAAGGAAGCCAGCATCGTCTCCGACTGGTCCAAGCGCCGCGCACGCGGCGAACGCGTACCGATCGATCCGCCGTCGCTCAACAATGACGGCTCGGTCACCGAGACGGCACGCATGGGCCGCATCGATTCGCCCGCTGGCCGCAAGATGGCGGCTCTTGACGCGGAAAAAGCTGCCAAGCAGAAGGCCGAGGAGCAGAGGCTGGCTGCCATTGAGGCGGCTAAGCAAGCCAAGGAAGCCGCCAAGGCCCAGGCTCTGGCCGAAAAGGAGGCCGAGAAGGCCGCCAAGGAGGCCCCAGTCGCCACCGCGACCATCGCGGCTCCTTCGGAAACGGCGCCAATGGCTGAAACGCAAGCGGCGAGTGCCGACGAGAGTCGCGTGACGAAGCTGAAGAACAAGCTGCTCGGCATGTTCGGCGGTTGATATCGCCCGTGGCTGATCGCGCCGCTATTTATGACCTCAAGGGGCTGAACTGCCCCTTGCCCGTGCTCAAGGCCAAGAAGCGCCTGGCGGGGATGCAACCGGGCAGTCGGCTCTGGTTGGAGACCACCGACCCGCTCGCCGTCATCGACATTCCGGCATTCTGCTCCGAGAGCGGCCACCAGTTGATTGAAACGGCCGCGGTCTCCGGCGGCCATCGCTTCCTGGTCGAGCGCGGCGCGCCGTAATCGTTGGGGGCTACCGCCCGGCGATCGCCAGCGGATTGTTTTCCAGCGCCGCGCGGTCGGGCGTGTCAACCGACGGCCGGTCGGTGAAGGCGGCGAACAGCCTGCGGATATAATCTTCCGGCATGTCGAGCGTGATCAGCACCAGCCGCGTGCCACGCTGGCCATCCGGCCAGGACGGCAATTGCACCGGCGGATGCAGGATCTTCTGCACGCCATGGATCACCAGCGGCCGCGACGGGTCTTCCCTGAGCTCGATGACGCCCTTCATGCGCAGCAGGCGCTCGCCATGGGTCGAACGCAGCAGGTCGAGGAACATCTCGATCGCCGAAAACGGCACCGGGCCGTCATGCACCAGCGAATAGGAGCGCACGCGCTGATCGTGACGATGGCCGTGGTCATGGCCATGCTCGTGATCATGACCAGCATGATGGTGATGATCGTGCGCCGCTTCCTCGCCAAGCCAGCGCCGCACATCGGCGGATTTGGTTGCCGGGTTGTAGAGGCCGCAATCAAACAGCGCCGCCACGCCTGTCTCCGTGTCGCCGGCATCGAGCAGTTCGGCGCCCGGATTGATCTGCCGCAGGCGCGCCCGCAGCATTTCCAGCTCATTGGGGTCGGTGGCCAGATCGGCTTTGCTGAGCACGATGCGGTCGGCGACGGCAACCTGCTTTACCGCCTCGACATGGGCATCGAGCGTGGCGTTGCCGTTGACGGCATCGACCAAAGTGATGACGCCGTCGAGCCGGAAGGCCTGGATCAGCGCCGGATGCGCCATGATCGACTGCAGCACCGGCGCCGGGTCGGCAAGGCCGGTGGTTTCGACGATGACGCGGGCGAGCCGGGCAATGCGGCCGGTCTGCAGTCTGTCGACCAGGTCGGCCAGCGTATCGACCAGTTCGCCGCGCACCGTGCAGCACAGGCAGCCGTCCGACAGCTGGATGATGCCGTCGGAAGACTGCTCGACCAGCAAATGGTCGATCGCCACCTCGCCGAACTCGTTGATGATCACCGCGGTGTCGGCCAGCGCCGGATCCTTGAGCAGCCGGTTGAGCAGCGTCGTCTTGCCGGCGCCGAGGAAGCCGGTCAGCACCGAGACTGGGATCGGGAAGCCGCTGCCCATTGGCTAGTTCGCAACCTTGACCGGCTGGTCGCCCTGCGCGGCGGAGCCGGCAATCTTCGGGCCGGTGCCGGCCGGTGCCGGCCTGTCGGGCCGCCAGCTCGGGATCGGCACATCGGCAAATTCCTGCGCGCCCTGGTCGAGGATGGCCTTCGGCGCCGGACCGGTGGCGCCGCCAAGGCCGACGGCAACCAGCGTCGGCACATGGTCGAGCTTTTCCTGATAGGGTGATTTCGGCACGTTCTTGGCGGCGGCCGGCGGCGCCTCGGACTGCTCCTGCGGCGTCTTCTTCTTGCAGACCTCGTCCTGCATGTCGTTGGGTGAGACCGTGTCGCCATAGGGCGCCAGCGTGGTGACGGTGGCCGAGCCGGCGACAGGCGTGTCGAACCCCTGATCGAGCAGTTTTGCCGCCGTCTCGGCGCGGGTGACCGCCGACTTCTCGCCAAGCACAACCGCGACCAGCGTGCGCCCGTTGCGCGTCGCCGAACCGATCATGTTGAAGCCGGAGGGGCAGACAAAGCCGGTCTTCATGCCATCGGCACCGGGATAGCGGCCGATCAAGAGATTGTAGTTGGGGATCGCCTTCTTGCCGACGGCAAGGCCCTCGATCGAGAACCACGGCACATATTGCGGAAATTCGCGGCGGATCGCCATCACCAGCACGGCGAGGTCGCGCGCCGTCGTGTACTGATCCGGCGAATAGAGCCCGTTCGGATTGACGAAATGCGTGCCGTTCATGCCGAGCCGGGTCGCCTCGGCGTTCATCCGGTCGGCAAAGGCCGCCTGCGAACCGCCGACATTTTCGCCGACAGCCATGGCAATGTCGTTGGCCGATTTGACCAGCATCATCTTCAGCGCATTGTCGAGCCGCATCACCGAGCCCGGCTTGAAGCCCATCTTGCTTGGCGGCTCGGCGGCGGAGTGTTTGGTCACCTTGATCGGCGAATCGAGCTGTACCTCGCCGGCCGCGATCGCCCGAAAGGTGACGTAAGCGGTCATCAGCTTGCTCAGCGACGCCGGATACCAGCGCTTGAACGCATCCTGATGCTGCAGGATCTTGCCGCTGCCGAGGTCGAACACGACCACCGGATTGGCCAGCGCCGGCCCGGCCACAACCGACAGCGCGATTGTGCCAGCCGAGAATAGTTTGAGGAAATGCCTGTACCGCATGATCAAATCCGAAATCGCCTCTTGCCGTAGTCGCCCCTGGCTCCGTAAGATTTCATTACGCGATCGCCAGCATATGGTCCGACCCTCAAAAACCGGACCCCATTGTTGCGGTGCTATTTACTCTATGTGACGCCAAGATGGCAAAGTGCCTGGCGATCACAATTGCAAGGCAGCGGCCAACACCCGCCGTCCCAACAGCGAGATGGAACCATCATGCCAATCCTGAACCGTGCCGCCGAAATGCAGGACGAAGTTGCCGGCTGGCGCCAGCATCTGCACCAGACGCCAGAACTGAACTTCGACGTCTTCAAGACCGCCGCCTTCGTCACCGAAAAGCTGAAGGCCTTCGGCTGCGACGATGTGGTCACCGGGCTCGGCAAGACCGGCGTGGTCGGCATCATCCGCGGCCGCCAGGGCGAAGGCCCCACCATCGGCCTGCGCGCCGACATGGACGCGCTGCCGCTCAACGAGATATCAGGAAAGCCCTACGCCTCGACCATCCCCGGCAAGATGCATGCCTGCGGCCATGACGGCCACACGGCGATGCTGCTGGGTGCGGCCAAATACCTCGCCGAGACGCGCAACTTCACCGGTTCGGTGGCGGTGATCTTCCAGCCGGCCGAAGAGGGCGGCGGCGGCGGCAACGAGATGGTCAAGGACGGCATGATGGAGCGTTTCGACATCTCCAGGGTGTTCGGCATGCACAACATGCCGGGCCTGCCTGTCGGGCAGTTCGCCATTCGCCCGGGCCCGATCATGGCGGCGACCGCCGAATTCACCATCACCGTGCGCGGCAAGGGTGGCCACGCGGCGATGCCGCACGGCACGATCGACCCGATCGTCATCACCAGCCAACTGGTCGGCGCCTTGCAGACGATCGCCTCGCGCAGCACCGATCCGGTCGAGGCCGTGGTGGTGTCGGTGACCAAGTTCCACGCCGGCGATGCCTACAACATCATCCCCGAAACCGCCGAAATCGCCGGCACCGTGCGCACCTTGCGAAAAGAAATCGCCAAGAAGTCCGAAGAGCGCATCCGCAGCATTTGCGACGGGCTGGCGACCGCGTTCGGGGCCAGGATCGAGGTCGACTACCAGGCGAATTACCCCGTGACCTTCAACCACGCGGAAGAGACGGTGTTTGCCGGTGACGTCGCGATGAGTGTCGCCGGCGACGCCCATGTCCACCGCGGCATCCAGCCGGTGATGGGCGGCGAGGATTTCTCCTACATGCTCGAAGCCCGCCCCGGCGCCTTCATCTTCATCGGCAATGGTGATACCGCCGGCCTCCACAACCCGGCCTACGATTTCAACGACGAGGTCATCCCGCACGGCATGAGCTACTGGGTGAAACTGGCTGAAACCGCGCTGGCCGCCTGACAGCGGCAGCGCAAAGCCGGCCGAATTGCCTTCGGCCGGCCTCTTGGCGAAACGATCCGAAGCGGCTATGTGTCTGGCCGCGTGGTCCCGTAGCTCAGTAGGATAGAGCGGCAGATTCCTAATCTGTAGGTCACAGGTTCGATTCCTGTCGGGATCACCATGCTTTGCATCAGCTTAGCAAATTGACGTCGTACTTTTCGCGAAACAGTACGACGAATTCTAATCTCGGCGGGAATGCATCACCGAACAAGGAACGATCAGCTTCGCTACGAAGAGCGGGCACTACAATGGCCCTTTCGTCTGGCCGAAGGCTGCCTGCAGGATCATTAGGAGCTGATGGTTGACCGTGGTGCGCTGTGACCTAGCTTAAAGTTCATGATGGACAGTCCTAAGCCCGGAAATGGCGAATTGTCCGCACCGGCGAACTCTCGCGAGGTTGCTATGCAGAGGCGCAAACCGGCGTTTCAGAGCCCTGCATGCGTCCTTGGTCGGCCATTGCCCGCTACGGAATATCAACTGGGGCGATCTATCGGTACGCGACCGGCGCCCCGCCATCCGCAACAATTCGCAAGGACCAGAAGGATCCCGAAGAAAGCGACGCTCCGAGAGCGGTAAGGCCTTGGCGAATACCAAGGCGAATGACCAGACATCGCTTTATGAACTTGGCAATACCACCAGAACGCACGGGCACGGCAATGCCAAATTATCTTGCCGAAATGTATGCAAACGACGTAAATCTGGCCATTCTGAGCGCAGTGGTGACGCTTGCATCGGTGGGCGTCTATCTTGTGCTCCGGCGTATCCTTGCCGCGGTGCGACGGCGCCGCCTTGCAGCGTTTGACGAAGGCAGATCCGGTATCGCCGACGAGGCTTCTTGGGAATGGGAAAGCCCGGCCGGACTTGTCGCCGGGCCTGCTTCTTCCAAGGCTGCCAACCCCTTGCATGCGGTCGGCCTGAATGTTCGGGCTCAAAATTCCAACTACTCTCGGTTCGGAGTGCGAATCGAACATTTCGCCGCGACATCCGAACCCAGCGGGAGCTCGTCAGTGGTCGAGACCGGTGCTCCTGCACCGAACAGAGTGCAGTCTGGCCGGCTTGCAGCATCCATCAGCGCGATCGCGGAACGTGGGAAGCGGATTTGCGGGTCGGCACGGGACCAATTGCGCCATAAGGCTTCACCGCCAAAAATTGCTCCGTTGGCCTATGCTGCGGATCGCGGTTTGAATTTCACAGCTCAGATGAGAGATCCCGACCCGGCCATGGCGCCTGCCTCAAACCCTGTCGTTCGCAGGCCGATCGTTCTTGTATCGCGCTTGGGTCTCGCCGCCATTTGTCTGGCTGCGCCGATTGGCTATGCGATGACGAGACAAATCTGGGTCGAAAGCGCTTCCGCCATCTCGCAAACCCAAGACCAGGCCCATCGAGACCTTTCGCGCCCGTTGGGATTTCAGGCGAGTGCCGAATTGCTTGGCCCGGATCTCACGGCTAACCAGGCGCAAACCGGGACGGATCGTGCTCAGGCTGCCGCTGCGAGACAATTGGCCGACCAGGAGCACCGGGCGGCGGAAGGCGAGCGTGCCAGGAGCGCCGCTCTGCAGGGAGCGCTCCTCGAGGCGAGCAAGCAGATCCACACGCTGAGGGCAAGCATGGCAGCTGCCGATGACGCGCGCGAGGAGCGGTTGCGCAATGAACTCGCGGCAGCCCGCACCCTTGAGGCGTTGCGGCGCATTGCGGGAGAGGCCGGCACGATGCTGAGCGAGGGCGCCAGCTATGTCCTTAAGGAGATGCCCGCTGCTCATCTCGAGCAGGAGCAAGCCCAAAGGCAGGCGCGCGATTTCTCGCAAGCGCGCGTCCAAATTGAACAGCTTGAGACCGAGGCCGCCAAGGATCGCGCCACGGCCAAGGCTTCACTGGCGCAGGCGAGCGGCATACTCGACGACGAGCACCGGAAGACGGAGCTGCTTCGTGGCGATCTCGCCGAAGCGAAACTGGCCAATGCCGCACTCATGAAGCGTACGGCTGCGGCTGAGCGCGAACGGACCGACGCGGTCACAGCGAGACAACAAGTGGAGCAGACCGCAGCTGACACGGAGCGAACGCTCGCACGAGAACGCGCTGCAGCAGCAGCAGCCGTTGAGGAGCTGAAAAAAGCTCGCATCGAGCGCCAGGCGGCTGAACTGGAGCGAGCCAAGGCAGTCTCAGCGAAAGAGCGTGCCGAGCAGGCCGCAACCGAGACGGCACAGGCCCTGGCACGGGAACGTACTACAGCCGTCATGAATCGTGAGGATCTCGACAGAGCACGCATCGAGCGCGAAGCCGCCGCCCAAGCTCTTTTGGTGCGTGTCGCTAAACTTCAGGAGGCTCTGGACGAGCAACGCCAGGCCAGTGTTTCTCTTGCCCGCGACTTGGCTGCGGCGCGCGGGGACAACGACAGGCTCAGGACCGAGCGCCGCAGCGCGCAGATCGAACCGCCCCTGAAGCCGCGTTCTGGCCGCGCGGCAGCCAGCCAGGTGAAGGCCGTCAGCAAGAAGATTGGCAAGGTTCGCAACCCTTCGCGGATGACCCGGGTGCGTTCGATCACACTTCCTTATTCGCTCTTGCCAAGACACGTGACACCGCAGTGATTTCCGATTGCGCGGTCGCTTCCGTGGAAGGCCATTTTTGATGCCCCGCACCCCTTCGTAACACACCCGAGGCCTGCTGCCATTTCGGCCAAAGATGAATGGCCTCTCGAATTCACCCTGCTTCATCAGCGAGAGTGTTCTGCGCGATGCGCTATGTCAGACCGATCACGCTGCCTGTCGCGTCCAATTCGCATTGGATCGCCGCCTGCCGCGTTTCCACGCTGCCTTGCCGCGCATAGTCGATGCTGACCTCGATGGGGGCCGAGATCGTCGCCCGACTCAACTGATGTACGAAGCCCGCGCTGGTGACGCGCACGCTGGTCGCCCCCAACGGAGCGGCGGCCGACTCGATGGCATCATGGCAGGCCCGAACGACATTATCCGGGACGCCCGGCAGCGCCTCGGTTCGGCTGACTGTTGATTGAGTCTTGCTGTCGCTGGGAGGCTGGAGAGCGGCCGGGAAGTCGAGCGACTGTCCGCCCCTTGCGGACGCAACAGCAGTAGCGGTGGCCGAACCTACCGTCCCCGGGGCTGTCGTAGTGCCGCTGGTGCTGGTCTCGCTGTCGTCCGCCGACGAACTGGAGCCGCCGGGATCGTCGCCAGTCCCTTTGTGCGAGCCGCCCTCGTTGCCGCCGGCGTCATGACCTCCACCGCCCCCATGGTCACCAGAACCATGGCCGCCGTTGCCATGCCCTCCGCCTTGCTGACCACCGGTTGCAGCTCCTGCGCAAACTACCGCGATCGAGCAAGCTAAGACGAAATACGCACAGGTGAATCCACGCGATTGACGCACGACGACCTCCATGGATGCGTCGGTCCAACCGTCTTTCCGCGGCGTGCAGTCAGAACGGCGCGAACCGCCGCTGCCCCCGAGGCAACCTCGCGATTGCCGCGCCCCCGAAAGAACTAGGGGATCAATCCGGTCTATCAAGGATACCTGGCCGGCAAGCACCGATGAGAGGGCGCTTGGCTGGCGAGTGCCGTATCATTCATGTCGAGGCCGACCGTCTGGATGACGCCGCAGACGCCTTCATGACCCAATGACCGGAGTCCGAGGAGTGGCCTGGCCGAGGCCCCGGCGAATGCAGAGATCAGCGAATACGCTTACCGCGCCCAGGTCAGCGCACCTCCTCCGAGCCATCGGCGACACCCACGCGATGTCGGGTGGGATGGCCTCCAAAAGGCCTCCGGAGGCACGAAAAAGCTTCGCTTGAGCACTCGCCGCGATGGCGGGCCAGACGGATCACCCCGCTTCAGCCGACCCGCACGACAAAATGCTTCGTCACCGGCTCGATGATCTTCCAGGTTCCCTTGAAATCCGCTTCCACGACGAAGGCATCGCCGGGGCCGACCTCGACCGGCGTGCCGCCGTCCGGCGTGATGATGATGCGGCCGGCGATCATGTGCACGAACTCATAGTCGGTATAGGTGGCGTGATAGGTGCCGGGCGTCGCCCGCCAGGTGCCCGACAACACCTTGCCGTCCTCGGTCGTGTGCTGGACGGCGGTTTGCATGGTCGGCCTGCCCTCGACGACGATCCAGCCAGCCAGATCGCCTGCGTCCGCGTGTTCGACGGTGCCGAATTTGAGGATTGTCTCGCGTGTCATGTGCTGAACTCCGTTTGGGGATTGCGTGGCGCTGTTTGCCTGGCCGGTCAGATAACCGATGCACCTGCCGCGAGCAATGCCGGCGCCATACGGCCGGCACCTTGGCTGACGGTGCATCAAACAAAAACCCGCCTGTGCGGCGGGTCACTGGCGCAAATCAGCACCATAGGCAAAAATGTACCATAGCTGAGGTCACCGAGTCAAGAAAAAATTCCTATCGCGAAAAAGCTGGCGGCGCAAAAGCTGCCAGCACTGGCTGCCACGAGGCCGTTTGTTGATTTGAAGTCAGAGCCCTGCCATGCGGCGCACGCCGCGCCCTTCGGCTCTCGAAGGGCGGGTCAGGGTTTGTGGCGCGCCGAAACGAGTTCCGCCTTGCGCCTTGCCGTCTCCAGCCCGAGCCCGATGAAGGCGTGCGCGTGCTTGGCCAGCGCCATGTTGTCCGTCCACAGATTGCGCCAGATGGCGGTCTTCTTCGACAGGTGCTCATCGACGATTTCCGAAGAGAAGGATTCGAAGCTGAGATCGTCGCTGTAGCCGATCGCCGTCAGCGCATCGAAGATCGCGGCGAAATCGATATTGCCGGTGCCGAGGAAGCCGCGATGGCTTTCGCCGATATGGACATAGCCGATCTTGTCCGCGGCTTGACGGATGGCCAGCCCGACATCGGCCTCCTCGATGTTCATGTGGAACGTGTCGAGATGCAGGAAGATGTTGTCCGAGCCAGTGTCCTCGATGAAGGCCAGTCCTTGCGCGGCGGTGTTGAGCAGATTGCTTTCGAAGCGGTTGACGATCTCGAGGTTGAGCGTGACGCCGGCCGCCTTGGCTGTTTCGGCAACCTTGGCCAGCGTGCCGGCACTGCGCTGCCATTGATCGCGCGTCGGCGCCTCGACCTGCAATCCGTGGCTGGTCGAGAGAATGCCGGCGACCTTCCGACCGCCGAGGTCACGCGTCAGCGCGATGGTGTCGTTGAGGATTTCGACGCCGCGCGCGGCAATTGCCTTGTCGGCGCTCGAAATATCGCCATCACCAGGCAATCCGATGCTGATCGCCACGCCGAGGCCAAGATCGGCGATGCGCCCCGCAAGCCCGCCGATGTCGACATTGGCGGGGTCGAGATAGGAGAATTCGATGAGGTCGAAGCCGGCCTCCCTGGTGTTGGCCAGCGTGCGCTCCAGATCGGCCTGAGCCGAGCTCGCCGACCAGACGAAAGAATGGATTCCAATACGCGACATCATCGTCTCCGGTGCTGACAAGGTGCGGCCGGGTCATCCCGGCCGCACCGGTCTTGGGAAGAATTTAGCGGGCTGCGGTCCAGCCCTTGTAGTCCTTCAGGTTCTCGGCCGTGATCAGCTTCGGGTCGAGCAGAACGGTCGGCTCCACCGGCTTCTTGCCGGCCAGCAGTTCGGCCGCCATCGTCAGTGACTGGCCGGCCATCACATAGGGATCCTGCGAGGCCGAGGCCTTGATCATCGAGGTGCCGGAAGAGAGTTCCTTCTCGATATCGGGCGCGCCGTCGACGGCGGTGAAGATGAACTCCGAACGGTTGAGCTGCTTGGCAGCGAGCTGGGCGCCGATCGCCGTCGGGTCATTGATGGCAAACACCGCATCGATCTTGTCGAAGCGGGTGAGCAGCGACTGGAACACCTTCAGGCCGCCGTCGCGCGAGCCTTCGGCATTCTGGTCGTCGGAGAGGATCTTGATGTCGGGATGCTGCGAAAGCACGTTCTTGCAGCCCTTCACCCGCTCCAGGATCGACGACGATGCCGGTCCGTTGAGGATGACGTAGTCGCCCTTGCCGCCGGTATGGTCGACCAGGTACTGGCAGGCCTCTTCGCCGGCCTTGACGTTGTTGGTCATCACGGTGACGTCGGCGCCCGGCGCCGAAACGTCGAAGGCGGCAACGACGATACCTGCGGCCTGTGCCTTCTTCACCGCCGGCGCGATCGCCTTGGCGTCGACGGCATTGAGCATGATCACGTCGACACCGGCGGCGATGAACGAATCGACCTGCGAGACCTGCTTGTTGAGGTCATAGTCGGCCGATACCGAGGTCACCTCGACCTTCGGGTTGATCTTCTTGGCCGCGTCCTCGATGCCCTTGATGGTGGCGACGAAGAAGGGATTGCCGAGCAGGCCGACCGAGATACCGACCTTGTTGAGGTCCTTGGCCGAAGCAGGCGCGATGGCGAGCGACGCGAGTGCGACGCCGCAGAGCAGTTTGGCGATGGTCTTCATTGCTTTCCTCCGATTGCCCCGCGCCTCTCACGGTGCGTTACACAAACCGGTCGTTGACGCCGGCGACTAAGGTCAATCACGTTCTTGCTCCTGCCTGGAGCCTGTAGCGGTCGAGGGCGACCGCCACGATGATGACCAATCCCTTGATGATGTACTGCCAGATGTCCGAGACACCGGCCAAGATGAGCCCGTTGGAGAGCACCGCGATGATCAGGCCGCCGATCAGCGTTCCCCAGATCGAGCCGACGCCGCCGACGAAGCTGGTGCCGCCGAGAATGACCGCGGCAATGGCGTCGAGTTCGTAGGACTGGCCCAGCTGCAAGCCGTTGGCGGCGTAGAGCCGGGCCGCCGACATGGCGCCGCCGAGGCCGGCCAGCAGGCCGGAAACGCCATAGACGAAGAGCAGCACCAGCGGCACCTTGATACCGGTCAGCCGCGCCGCTTCGGCATTGCCGCCGACGGCGTAGATCCAGGTGCCGAGCACGGTGCGCTTGAGCACCAGCCAGGACAGCACCACCACCGACAGTGCGATGATGACCAGCCACGGGATGCCGAACAGCGAACCGTTGCCGATGAAATCGAACGGCAGGTCCGAATTGAACACCGTCGTGTCCTGGCCGAGCAGGCGGGCGACACCGCGCACCGCGGTCAGCGAACCCAGCGTGACGATGAAGGGCGGCAGCTTGATGTAGGCGATGAGCAGCCCGTTGACGAGGCCGAAGCCGAGGCCGACCAGAATGGCCGCCGGCACGCCGAGCAAACCCCAGTCCGGCACCAGCGATACGATCACCGCCACCATCGCCGATGCGGCGAGGATGGCGCCGACGGACAGGTCGATGCCGCCGGTGAGGATGACGAAGGTCATGCCGGCCGCCAGCACGATGTTGATCGACGACTGCTGGGTGACGATCAACAGGTTGGTCTCGGTCAGGAAGCGCGGGTTCAGGAACTGGAAGCCGGCCGCCAGCAGGATCAGCACCGGCAGCATGCCAAGGGCAGCGAAAGCCGTGCGCAACCGTCGGCTCGTGCCGGTGGCTTTGCCGCCTGCGCTGATCTCGGTCGCCTTGTCGGTCATTGCTGAGCCGCTCCCGTTGCAAGTTCCATGATTTCCTCCTGGCTTAGCGGTTCGCCTTGCGATGCCGTCACCTCGCCCGATATCGTGCCGTCGCGCATCACCAGCACGCGATCGGCGACACCGATCACCTCGGGCAGTTCGCTGGAGATCATCAGGATGGCGATGCCCTGCTTGGCGAGATTGTCGATCAGCCGGTAGATTTCCGATTTCGCTCCGACATCGACGCCGCGGGTCGGCTCGTCGAGGATGACGACCTTCGGCTCGGTCTCGAGCAGGCGGGCGAGCAGCACCTTCTGCTGGTTGCCGCCCGACAGCGAGCCGGCATTGGCCTGCACCGAACTGGTGCGGATGGAGAGATCGGCAACGGCCTTGGAAGCACGCCTTTCGGCGGCCGCGAAGTCGCGCAAGCCGCCGGCGCGCGAATCCCGCGCCAGCACGCCCATGCTGATATTGTCGGAGGTCGACATGTCGAGGAACAGGCCGAGTTCCTTGCGGTCCTCGGTCAGATAGGCGATGCCGGCATCGAGCGCCTCGCGCGGCGAGCCGATGGTTACAGGTTTGCCGTCGAGTTCCAGCGTGCCTGAAATGTGCCTGTCGGCGCCGAAGATCAGCCGCGCAAGCTCTGTGCGGCCGGAACCGACCAGACCCGCCAGCGCCAGCACCTCGCCCTTGTGCAGGTCGAACGAACAGTTTTTCAGGAGACGGCCGTCGGACATGGCGCGCACCGAGAGCGCCACCGCGCGCTTTTCGTCCGGCGGCCGATGATCCTTCTTGTAGAAAGCCGACAAATCGCGGCCGACCATCATCGAGACGAGGCGCGAGGCACTGAGGTCGGCACGCTCGAGCGTGCCGACATAACCGCTGTCGCGCAGCACGCTGACGCGGTCGGCAAGCTGGTACACCTCTTCCATGCGGTGGCTGATGTAGATGATGGCGATGCCTTGCGATTTCAGCGTCGCGATGACCTCGAACAGCCGGTCGGTCTCGCGCGAGGTCAGCGACGTGGTCGGCTCGTCCATGACGATGATACGCGCATTGGTCGATAGCGCGCGGGCGATCTCGACCAGCTGGCGCTCGCCGAGCGACAGGCTGGAGACCATGTCGCGGGCCGAAAAGGAAACGCCGAGCCGCTTGATGATCTCGCTGGCGCGCCGGGTGCACTGGTCGCGATCGACGATGCCGAAGCGTCGCGGCTCGTTGCCGAGGAAGATGTTCTGCGCCACCGTCAGATTGGGCGCCAGCGACAGCTCCTGATAGATCACCGCGACGCCGCTGGCGCGCGCCTTGATCGGATCGCCGGTCGCAGTCGGCATGCCGTCGATCAGGATCTCGCCGCCGGCATCCGGCCGATAGGCGCCTGAAAGCACTTTCATCAATGTCGACTTGCCGGCGCCGTTCTCGCCCATCAAGGCGTGCAGCTCCCCGGCATGGACGCTGAGCGAGACATCGTGCAAGGCACGGATCGCGCCGAACGTCTTGGAGATGTGCCGCATCTCCAGCACCGGCTGGCGCGCCGTCTCGGCCTGGGCAATCGCACTCATCGCGCACCTCCCACTGCCGCACCGGCGACGCCCTGGTCCATCGTGGCGTCACGCCAGTTGCTGCGATAGCCTGCCAACCCGGTGAAACGCGACGCGTGCACCGGCTCTGGAACTTCGGCGGCGAATTCGCGCCCGACGCTCTCGAAGGCGAGCGCCGCTGCACCCGTGGCGCTGCCCTCCAGCGTGGCGCCCTGCAGGAAAGCCTGGCCGGGACGCAACTGCGCCAGCAGTCCGGCCAACACACCGCCTGTGTTCAGCCCGCCATCGACGATCACCGTGTTGTTCGAATGGATGAGGTCGAGCGACAGATCGACCATCAGCGCGACGTAGAGCAGCGCCGCCGCCGCGCGTTCCTCGGCATCGGGCGTGCGCCCCACCAGCCGGCCGGACTGACTGGGCATCGGCCCGCCTGGCGCGAAGCTCGGCAGCGCCATGATGCCGGCATCGATCACCTGCTGCACCACCGGACGGGCGATCTCGCCTTGCCAGCCGCCGCTGATGGTTGCGAATTCGCGCCCGCCCATGAAGCGAATGGTCGGCACCGGGCCGCCGCCGACATCGACATTGACCAGCATGTCGCGATCCCGGTCGAGTGCGTCGAGCGGGCAATCCGGATTGAGCACGACGACCCAGGTGCCGGTCGAAACGACGGTGACCGGGCCAAGCTCCTGCCGGCGATAGGCATAGAGCGCCGCATTCGAATCATGGACGCCGTTGTGGATGGCGATCGGTCGCGCCGCAGCGTCGAGGCGGTGCTCGCCGATAACAGTGCCGGCGCGCTCGAAGCCAGGCATCCGGTCACGCCAGCCCTGCGCGTTGACCAGCGAGGAAAAGTCCTGGCTCCGCGGCGCCCACAGATGCGAATGGCAGCCGAGATAGGACACTTCCGAGACCGCCCGCCCGCCAAGGCGCCAGCTCCAGTATTGCGGATAGCCGAGGATCGATTTCGACGTAGCGAACGCGTCGGGATCGACCTCCTGCAGCCACAGCATGTGGCGGCCGTAGTTGAAGCCGAGCGGCAGCCGCGGCGAAAAGGTCTCGGAAAAGTCCGGAACGCGGCGATCGATCCGCGCGGCAATCTCGGCCGGCGGCTCTTGCTCGTAATCGAGGATCGGATGCGTCAGCGCCACTTCGTCGACCAAGGCAAAGGTGCAGCCATGGCCCGACACCATGACCCCTTCCACTCCATGACCGTCGACCGCATCGGCAACGGCGCTGAGCGCCCAATGGTGGAGCGCCGCCTCGTCGAGCACGCTGAAGACGCCTTGGCGCACCCATTTCGGCTGTGTCCGGCGCTCGTCGATGATCCGCCCGTCCTGGCCGAAGACGAACAGCTTCGAATTGGTCTTGCCGAAATCGAGGACAGCCACCTTCACTGGATGGCTCCCGAGGCTATCCGCACCATGACGCCGGCGTCCTCCAGCATGCGCGCATCGGCGTCGGAGAGACCGTCGTCGGTGACCAGCGTGCCGATGCGGGAAAGCGGCAACGCGACATTGCGCGCGTGGATCGACAGTTTGCGGCTGTCGGCCAGCACCACGATCTGGTCGGCGCAAAGGCTGAGATCGACGATCGAGCGTACCAGCAGCGGGTGCGATTCCATCACGCCTTCCTGGCCAAGGCCTTGCGCGCCGAGAAAGAATTTGGAGGCATAGAAGGGCACGGCTTGGCTGAGCGAATGGATGATGCCGGGTTCGCGATGCAGATCACCGCCCGCAACCGTCAGGCTGCAATGGCCGTGGTCGCTGAGATAGGCCGCCAGCGGCATCGAGTTGGTGTAGAGGCGGATGTTGCGCTCAGCGAGCTTGACGCCCAGATGGAAGCAGGTCGAGCCGCCATGCACGATGACGGCGTCGCCGTCGCGCACCATGGTCGCCGCGAGAGCGGCGATCTGCCGCTTGGCCTCGACCGCAAGGTCGCGGTTCTCGTCGTAGGGCCTGGCGTAGGCAACACCGGCCTGGGAAGCGCCGTCGAGCGCCGATATGCCGCCATAGACCTTCCGCGCTTCGCCGGCCTCGTCGATCCTGTCGATATCGCGCCTGACCGTCGCGGCTGAAACGCCAAGCCGCTCCTGCAACTCGCGCACCGAAGCGAACGGACGATCCCGCAACAGTTCGACGATCTGACGCTGGCGGCCGGAGTCGCTCAATTCTTTCCTCCCGGATGCCATTTTCCATGGCAATTGGCGTAACTTACTCAACATTAGTCGGATTGCAAGCGTGTTTGATGACAGTAGATCACTATTGACGTAGATCACTCGTTTCTGCGATATCAGCGCCAATTCGATCCCGGCAACGGGATTTCGCGCAGGACACGGCCGAGCCGTTGGAGGAAAAGCGCCATGGCGACCCAAGCTGACGCGCAGGAACTGGCGGCCTTGCGGGCGCTTTCGGCCAGCATCGGGCGGAGCCCGCATCTCACCCAGGCGGCAGGCGGCAACACCTCGCTGAAAGCCGGCGACACGCTGTGGATCAAGGCCTCCGGCACCTGGCTGAAAGACGCGCTGGTCGATGACATCATGGTGCCGGTGGCGATGGCGCCGCTGCTGAAAGCCGTCGAACAGCGCGATCGCGCCGCCGACCAGCCGCAGGGTTTCACCATTGCAGCGCTCAACCCGCGCGGCCTGCGGCCATCGATCGAGACCACGGTGCACGCTTTGATGCCGCAGCGCGTCGTTCTGCATGTCCATTGCGTCGACACCATCTCGCTTGCCGTGCAGGCCGATGGCGAGGCCGAGGTCGCCAAGCGGCTCGATGGCATCGAATGGGCCTATGTGCCCTATTTCCGGCCCGGCCTGCCGCTTGCACGCGGCATTGCCGAAAAACTGCGGCCTGGTGTCGACGTGCTGATCCTTGGCAATCACGGGCTGGTCGTCGCTGCCGAAACCGTCGCCGGGGCGGAGCTTCTGCTGCGCCGTATCAGGTCATTGCTGGCCCGGCCGGCGCGCGCGACCGCCGCACCCGACCTCGACGCCTTGGCCGCGCTTGCCGGCGACAGCGGCTACAGATTGCCGGCCGATGTCGAAGCGCATGCGGTTGCGCTCGACGCTGAGAGCCGCCGCATGGCGCAGGCCGGCAGCCTCTATCCGGACCACGTCATCTTCCTCGGCCAGGGCTCCGTCGTGGCGAAGCCAGGCGAGGCCGTGGCAGATGTCGTTGCACGACTGGGCACGTCGCCTGCGGCGATCCTGTTTCCCGGCGCAGGCGTGCTGATGCGCGGCGACGCCAGTGCCGGCGCCGATGCCATGCAACGCTGCCTCGCCGACGTGACGGCGCGTGTCGACATCGCCGCGCGGCTGAACTATCTCACCGCTTCCGAGAATGACGAGCTGGTCAACTGGGACGCCGAGCAATATCGCCAGAAGCTCAACGCGGCTGGCGGCTAGCATGGACATGATGCCACTTGTCATCGGCATCGACATTGGCACATCAGGTGCGCGCGCCGTCGCCATGCGCCGTGATTTTTCCATAGCCGGGCATTCGGCCGTTCCACTCGACAGGTTTGGCCGCGATGGCCGAGCCCCCACGGCGTGGTGGCAAGCGGTCAAGGCGGCGCTGACGGAGCTGCTTTCCGGCATCGACCGCACGGCGGTCCGCGCCATCGCCGTCGACGGCACCTCCGGCACGCTGCTGCCGGTCGACGCCGCCGGGCTGCCGCTGGCCGAACCGCTGATGTACAACGACAAGGTCGATGACGACGGCCTCTTGGCCGCGATCGCCCGCACCGCGCCGGCTGCAAGTGCAGCGCATGGAGCGACATCCGGCCTCGCCAAGGCCCTGCGCTTCCAGCATCTACCGGGCATTGCGGCAGTGCTGCATCAGGCCGACTGGATTGCCGGAAACTTCTCCGGCCGCTTCGACGTCAGCGACGAGAACAATGCCCTGAAGACAGGTTATGATGTCGAGGCCCGCCGCTGGCCGGAATGGATCGCGGCGACCGGAATGCGCATGGAGTTGCTGCCGCGCGTAGTCGTGCCGGGCGAGGTCACGGGCGCCCTCACCGCGGAAGCCGGGGAACTGTTCGGCTTGCCGCGCGATGTGGCCGTCGTCGCCGGCACCACGGATGGCTGCGCCTCGTTCCTGGCGACCGGTGCCGCCGCGATCGGCGACGGGGTCACTGCGCTGGGATCCTCGCTGACCATCAAGATCCTGTCCGACCGGCCGATTTCGGCGCCGCGCTTCGGCATCTACAGCCACCGGCTCGGCAACGCCTGGCTGGCGGGCGGTGCCTCGAACTCAGGCGGCAAGGTGCTGGCCCAGCACTTTCCGCTCGCCCGTATCATCGAACTCAGCGCGACAATCGACCCGGAGACGGGCACCGGCCTCGATTACTATCCGCTTCCCGCCACGGGCGAACGGTTTCCGATCGCCGATCCGGCGCTGCCGCCTCGCCTTGCGCCGCGGCCGGCGGACGACGCCGATTATCTGAAAGCGATGTTCGAAGGCATCGCCGCGATCGAAGCGCTCGGCTATGACAGGCTTGCCGAACTCGGCGCGCCCACGCTGATATCGGTCAGGAGCGTCGGAGGCGGGGCAGCGAACCCGGCCTGGACGGCAATCCGGCGTCGCAGGCTCGGCGTCGATTTCCTGCCCGCGCTTTCCGACGAGGCCGCCGCCGGCACGGCGCGGCTGGCGCTGATGAGTGCAAGCCGGGCAGGACTCCTATGAGCGCGAAAACGATCGAACGTCTCGACGGCCTCGGGCCGCTGGCGGAGCGCTATAATGTGTTTCTGCTCGACCAGTTCGGCGTGCTGCACGACGGCACGCGGCCCTATCCAGGCGCAGTGGCAGCGCTATCGGCGCTGAAACGCGCCGGCAAGACCGTGGTGCTGGTTTCGAACTCCGGCAGGCGGGCTCAGCCCAATGAAAGCCGGCTCATAAAACTCGGCTTCGAAGCGGGAAGCTGGGATCATTTCGTTTCTTCCGGCGAGGTGGCGTGGCGATCCTTTGGGGAGATGGCGGCGTCGGGAAAGCTGCGCCCGGGGACAAAATGCCTGCTGATCAGCCGCGACAATGACCGCTCCGCGATCGAAGGCCTGCCATTTGCGCTGACCGGGTCCGGCGATGAGGCCGAGCTGGTGCTGATCGCGGCCAGCGAGGGTGACCGCTTTGACTTTGACCATTATCGCAGGCTGTTCGCGCCGGCGGCGGAGCGGCGGGTGCCGTGTTTCTGCACCAATCCCGACATCATCATGCTGACGGCCGTTGGCCCTCGCTTCGGCGCCGGCCGGCTGGCCGATCTCTACGAGAGCCTGGGCGGCAGCGTTACCCGCATCGGCAAGCCCGACACGGCGATTTTCGACGCCGCGCTGGCGCTGGCCGGCGAGCCGGACCGTGGCACCGTGGTCTGCGTCGGCGACAGCGTCGAACACGACATATCGGGGGGAAACAGCACCGGCATCGCCACCGCGCTGGTGCTGAGCGGAATACTGGCGGACACACCGGATCTCGCCGCTGTTTTCGACGAACAGCAGGCCTGGCCGGACTACATCATGGACAGCTTCAGCTTCCGCTGACCGCTTCCAGCATGCGCCGCGCGCTCTCCTCGTCGGTGATCAGGATGGTTGGGGCGATGAGGGTCATGGCGCCGAGCAGCGCTTCGGTTTTCTCCTCGCCACCGGAGGTGAGGATGCGGATCGGTGCCTTGCGCAGACGGTCGACATCCACCGACATCACGTGGCTGTTGACGGGGTGGTCGACCAGATCGCCGTTGCGGTCGAAGAAATGGAACAGGAGGTCACCCACGGCGCCACGCGCAAGCAGGGCCTCCCGATCCGCCTCCTCGAGGAAGCCACCACGAGAGAAGGTGGTGGCCGAGGCGATCCCGCCGACGCTCAGCAGAACGGCATCGAGCACGTCGGCCATTTCGAAAATCTCCTGCAGGCCGCAGCGCTCGATCAGGGCGATCTTGGTCTCGACGCTGTCGACCACGGCTGGTGTCGGCATCAGATAGCCGTCGCCCTGGAATATCTGAGCGAAGCGCCAGGCGAACTCGGCTGGGTTGACCCGGCGCACAACGCCGACACCGCCAAGCAGCGAAATCACCTTGAAGTCGGTGAGCGACTTGGCGCTGATGAAAGGCAGGCTCGAGAACAGCGTCTGCCCCCAGCCGACACCGACCCGCATGCCGGACTTCATCGTGTCCGACAGGAAGCTGCCGGTTTTGGCGCTGATCGCTGGTATGGGATCGGCATCGGCTGCCGAAAGCGGCGCCACCAGAGCCTGCTGCAGCCCGAACGTCTTCTCCAATGCGCGCTCAAGCCGCACGATTTCCGACAATTCGCTCTCGATGGTGATCTTCACTTCGTTGCGCGCCCGGGCATCCGCCAGCATGCGCACGATGGTGACGCGACCGACGCCGAGCACGTCGGCGATCTCGTTCTGCGTCATCTGTTCGACGAAATACATCCAGGCGGCGCGAATCCTGAGGCGATCCGTCCGGCTTTCGCTGGCGACCTGCTCGGTTGCCTCGCCTCGACCGTCTTCGCTTTCGCCCTGTCGTCGTCTGCCCAAGTCTGTCTCTCCCCCTGCGGCGACGGACGAGGGCGCCGCCGCCGATTCTGCATGCTGGTCTAGTATCGCCTATTGATCTACCTATCGATAGGAACAATGTAGAGAGTGGCGGCTGCCCGGTCGGCTATCCGCAGCAAATTTCAAGGCGATCCGCGATGCTCCGACAAATCTCCGAAGATGTCCGCGTCAATCTGAAGGACCGGCTGCGGGAAGTCCGCGAAATCATCCGCCAGAGCCGCCATGACGGCAGCGGCGATGCCAGCATCCTGCGCGAAGCAACCAGCCATCTGCCACCGTTTCCAGGCAAGGGCATCGAAGGCCTGCTCAGCCATGCCGCGAGTGCCGTCGACGAAGCACTGTCGATCGCCGAAGCTTTCGTCCCGCATGAGCGCCCGATCAAGGTGGACGGCACCACGGTGAAGGGCCTCGGCACCTATTTCCCGGTCGGCATCGAGGATCGCCAACTGGACGCCGAGCGCCTGTTCCGGCGCGATATGTATTATCTGACCAAAGCGGTGCTTGCCGGCCTGAACATCGACAATGCCCGCATCCACGAAGCCGATTTCGCGGCCGTCCATGCCACGATGCGCAAGCGGCATGGCGATCTCCTGGCCGCATTGGCCGCGCCGGGTGCCGGACTGCAGGCAATCGCGGCCACCTGCTCGGCGCTGCTGGTCGAGTGCCTCAATCAGCGTCCCGTTCGCTTTGCCGAGACCGTGCCGGGAACGCCGGCGGGCGGCCGGGCGCTCGACATAAGCTGCCTGGCGCCGCTCGCTTTGGCCTGCGGCCTGGCGACCACCGGCAGGGACGGCGCGCCGGAGCCGGATATGCTGGAGATCGCCATCCTGGCGGCGGATATTCGCCACGATCGCATCGTTCAGGCTTGCGCCAAGGCAAACCCGATCGCTGAGCTGACACCGGTCTTCGCCACCTTGCTTGCCCATCTGCCGTAGTCAGCCGGCCTGGGCTAGCCTTCGGCGGCCATGGCCATGATCGCTTTCTTGGCGCGCTGGATGGAAGCCGGGCTCATCGAGAGTTCGGTCAGCCCCATCTTCACGAAGGTCGCAATCAGATCCGGACGGCCGGCCGCCTCACCGCACATGCCGACCATGATACCGGCGGCGACGCCGGCTTTTGCCGTCATTTCGATCGCCGATATGACGGCCGGATTGGTGACATCGTTGAGCTTGGCGACGGTCGGATTGAGCCGGTCGGCGGCCATGATGTACTGGGTCAGATCGTTGGTGCCGATCGAGAAGAAAGCGACCTCCTTGGCCAGCGCCGGGGCGATCAGCACGGCGGCCGGGGTTTCGATCATGACGCCGAGATCGAATGATGCGTGCGGCACGCCTTCGGCTTTCAGCTCGGCCGTGCATTCGTCAACCAGCACGCGCGTCTGCCTGACCTCCGAGATGTCGGACACCATCGGCAGCATCACCTTGATGTTGCCGTGCACGGCTGCGCGCAACAGCGCCCGCAACTGGCGCTTGAAGATGTCGGGCCGGTCGAGACACATGCGGATGCCGCGCCAGCCGAGGAAGGGGTTTTCCTCGTCGGGAAATTCGATGCCGGCAATCGGCTTGTCACCGCCGATGTCGAGCGTGCGCACAATGACCGGATAAGGCGCAAAAGCCTTGGCCAGCGCCGCATAGGTCTCGGCCTGCATGTCTTCCGAGGGCAGATGCATATGGCGCATGAACAAAAGCTCGGTGCGGAACAGGCCGATGCCCATGGCACCAGCCTCTTGCGCCGCTTCGATTTCCTCGAGTGAGCCGATATTGGCCGCCACCTCGATGATCCTGCCGTCCGCGAGCTTCGGCGTCACCGTCTTGAAGATGGTCAGCCCGGCGCGCTCCTTTGCCGCCGCTTCGACGCGGCCGGCGAAATCGGCACGGGTCGCCTCGTCGGGGTCGATGATCACATGGCCGGCATTGCCGTCGAGCGCGACGTCTCGCGCGGTACGCAAGGCATTGACCTGGTCGCCGAGGCCGAGCACTGCCGGAATGCCGTGCGAGCGCGCGATGATGGCGATGTGCGAGGTGGCGCCGCCATGGCCGCACACCACGCCGCCGATACGCTTCAGCGGCGCGCGTGCCAGATCCCAGGCGCCGATGTCGTCGGCGATCAGGATAGCGCCTTCAGGGATGTTTTCGAGGCTGACATCGTCTTGGCCCAGCAACACCAGGCAAATCTGCCGCCCGACCGCATGAACGTCATCCGCCCGCGCGTTGAGATAGTGATCGTCGACGGCGCTGAACTCGGCGGCAATGGTGGAGGCGGCGGTGATGACGGCGGAAACCGCGTCGTTGCCGCCCTTGATCAGGCCCTCGGCCTCACCAGTCAGGCTGTCGTCGGCGGCGATATCGCGCAGCGCGGCGACGATGCCGCGGTCTCCAGCCGACAGGCTGTCCTGCGCCAACGCATGATCCATGCGGGCCTGGACGGCGCCGACAGCCGTGCGGAACCGGTCGATCTCGCCTTCTATCTCCTCGGCCCGCAACATCCGGCCCTGTCCAGCGATATCGGGTGGGAAATGCGCAAAGGCCGGGCCGACGGCGAAACCTTCGCTGGCGGCCACGCCACGCAAGCGGTTTGCCCCGCCAGGTGCCGCCAGCACGGATCCCGGCGCGGGTGCCGCTTCCTGCCCGGCATCGTTGGCTGGGCTCTGCGCTTCCGCTTCATCATCGAGGCCGGCCCGCGGATTCTCGAGATAGCCGATCAGCGCCTCGAGCGCCTCGATGGCATCGGCGCCATTCGCCCGCACCGTGACTTCCTGGTTCTCCTTGACCGCCAGCAGCATCAGCTTGACCGAACTCTTGGCGCTGACCGCCTTGCCGTCCTTGACCAGTTCGACGTCGGATTCGAAGCCCTTGGCGAGCTTCACGAACCGCGTCGCGGGACGGGCGTGCAAACCTTCATGCACTCTGACGATGGTCGAGCGTTCCATGGCAAATACTCTGGTTTTGGGCGCCGCTCCCAACATGGGCCGCGGCGCGAATGCTGTCAGGCGGCGATGGTGATGATCGCGCCGGTCTTCAGGGCGGCCACGAGCGCTTGCGGATCGACTTGCGACGCACAGATCTCGCCCGGTCTCTCGGCCTCGGTAGCGCCGTTGAACGAAATGACGACATGACCCATTTCCAGCACCTTGCTCCACGCGCTGGAGCCGACCGCTGTGATCACAGCGGCAACCGGGCCGAGGGTGATCGAAGCGCCCTTGGCGGGCGCTCCGTCACTTGGTCCCTGCTCCGCCTTGTGGAGCACCGAAACCTCGGCAAGCTCCGGCGGCGAGCCATCCGCAAACAGGATGACCACGCCCCCTTCGGCAAGGTCCGCCACTTCGGGGCCGATGGCAGTGACCCGTGTTCTCAAAAGAACCGTCATATGGCGAACCTCATTTCTCAACTTTCCCTAGAGCGGTGAACCGCACTATCTCTTTGTTTTGACGCAATTTCCAAGGGAAAGCATTGTGCGCTTTTCCCGGAATTGCCTTAGAACACGATCAGGCTGACGACCCAGGCGATCAGCACCGAGACCGGACCCATGATCTGGCGGCTGATGAGCACCGCCGGAACGCCGATTTCGATCGTCTTAGGCTTGGCCTCGCCGAGCGCCAGGCCGACGGGGACGAAGTCGCAGCCCACCTGGGTATTGTAGGCAAACAGCGCCGGCAGTGCCATTGCCGGCGAAATCGTGCCGTTGGCGATCTGCGGGCCGATGATGGCAACGCCGATGACCTGCGCGATGACAGCGCCTGGCCCGAGGATGGGCGACAGGAACGGCAGGCCGCAGATCGCCGAGATGATCAGCAGGCCGACGATGTTGTTGGCCAGCGGACCCATCGGCTGCGCCAGCACATCGCCGATCCCGGTATACAGGATCAGACCGATGAGCATGGTCACGAAGGCCATGAACGGCAGCACGTTGCGGATGACCTGGTCGATGGTGCGGCGGCCGGCATTGAAGAAGATGCCGACGATACGTCCCATGACGCGGCCGATCGTGCTGATGAGGCCGATCAGCCCACCTTCGCTCGGCAGCGGCTGTGGTGCCGCGGTCGCATTGTTGCTTGAACTCATCGCTGCTGCTCCCCCTGCAGTCGTGATCGTTTCGGATCCGTCCGCCATTGTGATGTTGGCCGGCTTCACGCCCGAAACGTAGATGTCCTCGGTGATGAACTGGGCCAGCGGCCCGGATTGACCGACCGGCGTCAGATTGACGGTCGGGATACGTTTGCGCGGATAGACGCCGCATCGTGCGGTGCCGCCGCAATCGACGACGACAACCGCCATCTCGCTTTCGATCGGCGGTGCCCTGAAGCCGTCGACGGCCTCGGCGCCGGTCATGTCGGCGATGAGCTGCGCCACCGGGTGAATGCCACCACCGGTGACGGAAACCACCTTGCTGCGCTGTTCGGTCGGCTCGATGATGAGCGGGCCACCCCAGCCGGTTTTGCCCTGGGAGATCTTTACGGCTTTATATGTCTTGGCCATGATGTCCTCCCCGCCCTTACAGCTCGACGCCTTGGCGGCGTGCCATGATCGCGGTGATGCGTTCGGTCAGCATGCCCTTGAGCAGGATGACGACGAGGCCGACGATGGCGTACCAGATCGCCACCTTGACGTGGTAGCCGGCGACGACGACGCCCTTCTTTTCCAGCTCCAGCAGCGCGACGAGAATGCCACCCCAGACGAAATACTCGCCGGGATTGATGTGCGGGAACAGGCCGAGCGGCGGGTGCACATAGGACACGGCCGCGTCATAGAAGGCTGGCTTGTGCTTTTCTTCCAGGAACGATCCGAACGTATAGGCCATCGGATTGGTGAGGAAGAACACCGCCAGCAGCGGCAAAAGCGTGTAGCGCGTCAGCGCGATCCGACCGGCGCCGCGCGCCAGGCCATGCACGCGCTCTTCACCGACCAGTTCGGTGACGGCATAGAAGGCCGTCATCAGCACCACCAGCGTCGGAATGATGCCGGTGACGAAGCCGGCGAAGACCTCGCCACCCTTCTGGAAGATGCCGATGAAGTACTTGCCGATGGCGGTCAGCCAGCCGAGCTGCTCTTCCTGCTGGACGTCCTTCAGCTTTTCCTTGAACTGATCGACGGTGATCGGTCCGCTGTCCGCTTGTGCGAGGACAACGAGATGGTCGGAGGCATGCTCGACAGCGAGCTTGCCATGCAATGCGGCATCCGAAACCATAGCACCTGCGACATGCAGATTGTGCACGGCCATGTCGGCATGCTGCGCCAACAACGAAAATACAGACATTTCTCCTCCTTATGCCACCCGCCGGTTGATCCCAGTCGGTGCGCGGCGTCCTCTATCCCTTCGATTTAGAACCCGAAATCATCCGGCTCTAAGCCCTTGCTACGTTCAAACCGGACAGGCCCGGCTTCTTCCCCGGCTCCGACCGTGTTTTGTCGATCTGCTCGATCGCCCGTTTCACGGCCTCGGCCACACCGGGTTCCCCCTCCCCCATGATTGCAGGGTTGGACCGGAGTCGATCGAGGGGAACACCCTCGAATTCTTCATGTCTCTTGAACTTGGTGAAGACGGAACGGCCGCTCATCACCATCAGGCGGCGCACGACCAGATCGGGCGTCACCACGACGAGCGCGATGGTGCCCTTGGCCAACCGGCCGCGAAAATTGCCGGCTCCGACGAAGCCGTCCTTGTACTGGTCGGTGACGCCCCTGAAGACATCCGAATAATGCCGCATCTGCAGCCAGACGCCGAGCGACTGCAGCGCCCACACGATAACCAGCAGAAGCAGTCCCCACTGCCAAATCGCCATTCGGTTCTCCTCCCGAAGCCTCAGTTGAATCGCACCTTGGACCGGCGCGTGACAACAGCAAAGTGAGAACATTTGTTTCCGAGAATGTCAATATGTATGATATTGGCCTCTGAAGCGGTCATCCACAGGGCCGCTGACAGATTTCGGCGGCGGCGCCCTTGTGCTAGGCTGACCGGGAAACAGGATACGAGGAAACATGGACCTGCCCTTCCGGGACGAACTGGCCTTGATGCCCGATCTTCGCCATCGGCTGCGGCAGTTGCGCTGGTTCCGCGCCACCTTTCGCGGCAGCGCCAAGGTGGTCGCGGACACGTTCGGCGTGCGCTTCGAGATCGACGAGGCCAAGCTCACCAGGGCCTTTCTCGACTGGGTCGAGATCATGGAGGCGCAGAAGCGCTTCGCCGCGATCGACCGCGCCGACTTCATCGTCTTTGCCGCCGGCCTCGTGCTGCGTGAGCTGATAAAACAGGCGCCGGCCAGGGAAATCTCCGGCCTCACGCAGCTGATCGAGACGGAAACGAACGCCGGCACGCTGGAAATCGTCCGCTTCTGGCCGGAGGGTTTCCTCTACACCAACTACTGCGTCTCGGTGATTTCGGCGATCCACGAGCAGGAATTCGGCACGGCACCCGGCATCGACAAATGCGCCGACGATTTGCGCACCTGGTGGTCCTATCGCGAGAATGTGACCGAGATGCCGGCCTATGCGGTGGCTTTCCTCGACCGCTTTCTCGGCGCCGAACCGAACTGGATCACCCCGGATCGCGCGCAGTCCCGGCAAGCCATGCAACGGGCGCTCGGGTCTTCCCGTGCGAGCGATGCGTTGCGCCAGCTTTGAGCCCGCTCTTCGCGTCCCCAAAACCGCACGTGCTATTGAACATTTGACTTTTTGCCGATAGCGATGTGCGAAAATTGACTCGAGAGGGAAACGCGTGGCGCGACCAAGGCCTATTATTTTCGATTGCGACGGCGTTCTTGTCGACAGCGAGCCTCTGGCCGCCCGCGCCTATGAGCGCGTCTACGAAAAGCACGGCATGCCCGGCGTCAACACCAGCATCATCGCCCAATGCATCGGCATGAAGCAGTCCGATATCATCGCCAGGATCAAAGATTTGACCGGCCACCAGTTTCCGGCGGCGGCGGACGGCGACATCTGGGCCGAGACCAAGGTGCTGTTCTCGCAGGAATTGAAGCCGACACCGGGAATCACTGCCTTTCTGGAGGCGCTTGCAGGCGACCGCTGTGTCGCCTCGTCCTCCTCCGTCGAGCGCATAAACCACAGCCTTGCGGTGACCGGGCTGGCGCGTTTCTTCGGCGATGCGATCTACAGTTCCTCGATGGTCAAGAACGGCAAACCCGCGCCGGACATCTTCCTCTTCGCGGCGGACAAGATCGGCGCCAATCCCGTTGACTGCATCGTCATCGAGGACTCGCCCTTCGGCATCCAGGGCGCGATCGCCGCCGGCATGACGGCGATCGGCTACACCGGCGGCGGCCATACCTATGCCGAGCACGCCGCGCGACTGACGGCTGCCGGTGCCGATTTCGTCTGCGCCGACTGGCAAGAAGTTAGCCGGCAATTGGCTAGGTTTGGTGTGCCGGCCTAGTTTAGACGATACTTTGTGAATCCACGGCTGGCCCATTCGCCAGGCGGCACGAGTGAGCCCACACGGAAGTTGAAGGACAGGACCCTCGTCGCATCGGCGTCGACTTCGCATCGGAAATTTAGGTTGTACCAAGCGTTTCTGGTGCTGAAAGCGGCCTGCGGAGGATTGAGAACATTGCCTTTGTCCAGCGTAATGGTTGGCACCCATTTGACCGTATAGTCGGCACTTTGCAGTTCCCGGCTCAGAACATTGCCGCAAAGGGTGGCCACCCGCTGACCGCGCGGCACATTCTCCATGGAGCTTGTAGCGAACGCATTGCCGGTTGCCCCTTGCGAGTAAAGCTTTCTGACGCCCGGAAGGCCGGAATAGATTGGTGATCCTGCAACGTCGTTGTTGGTGGGATTTGACCTTCCAGCATTCCCGATCGGCGCTTTGAAAGCTCTTGCGGGTTTGAACGTCATTGTCTTGGCAGGTTTGGACTTTGCCTTTCCAGTCGAAGCTGGAGGCGCCGGCTTGTCACCGGTCTCAGCCGTCAATGGCTTTGGCGTCACGACGGCTTGCTTTTCGTCAGGTTGCGGTGCGAGTTCTTGTTTGTCCGGCTGCTGTTTGTCGGTTTCCTCGGTCGCCTGCTTTTCCCCGCCTTGCGCGGGCTTTTCGTCCGGCGCAACGGTGGCCGGCTTCTCGTCAGGCTTGCTGGGGTCTGCCTTCTGCTGTGGCGTTGCAGCCGGGGCGGGCTCCGTCGGCGCGGGTGTCGGCGCTAC
The DNA here is from genome assembly GCF_003997975.1 of Mesorhizobium sp. M7A.F.Ca.US.005.03.1.1. Classification (NCBI taxonomy): domain Bacteria; kingdom Pseudomonadati; phylum Pseudomonadota; class Alphaproteobacteria; order Hyphomicrobiales; family Phyllobacteriaceae; genus Mesorhizobium; species Mesorhizobium sp. M7A.F.Ca.US.005.03.1.1. The sequence goes on along the minus strand of NZ_RZRO01000066.1, from coordinate 8,754 downwards.
GGGCGGCTTTGCAGCCTCATCCTTGGCCGGCGACGGCGTGTTGGGTTTAGCGCTGCTTCCGTCGAGCGATTTCTCCGGCCCGGTATCTTTCTGGCCGTACTGGAAAACGCGCTTCAGAACCTGGTCGTCTGGCGGTTTCGGCGGCGGCGGCTTTTGTTCAGGCGGCTTTTCAGCCTTCTTTTCAGGTGTCGGTTCCGGCGGCTTTGGAGCAGGTTTCGGCTTGGGCTTCTCGGGCGGCGGCACGATCGCGACATTGACGGGCTGTTCTTGCTGAACCGGCTGCTGCTCGGGTCTCGGCAGGCCATAGATCAGAAACGCCGCGATGAGCGCATGCAGGATCAGCGATGCGGGCAAAGCCCACAGCAAATGCCGCCGCCGTTCTCCTGTTTCGCCCTTCATCCGCACCGATGTGGAATGAAATAGCGGCGGCTTCAAGCATAGGTAGTGGATTGGCTTGATTTAACCGCTGACAGGTTGGTGATCGGATGACGACGCGCAGACCTCAGGTCAGCCAGTTTGCCGCTGGCGCGGGATCCCGTCCAGAAACCGTTCGTCCAGCCGTGTCTCGCCAAGCCAGTTCAGCCGGTTGATGCTGATGAAGCCGGCATCGATCGCGTCGTTCTCGTCGCCCGGCTGGCTGTCGTGAGCCCGCCCGCGCGGCACGGTGATGACCGTGCGGTCGCCGTCGCTCTCCACGATCTCGGCCTTGCGGGCGATCTTGTCGCGGCCGATGCGCGGCTGGCGGATTTCGGCCGGCAGCGAGGTCGGCAGGTTGATGCTCAGCCAATGACCCTCAGCGGCCCAGTCGGCGCGCGATTGCCACAGGGACACGATCAGCGCGCCAAGCCATTGGTCGTCGCCATCGGTGAAATCAGGATTTTTCACGCGTGAGAAGCCAATGGCCGGAACGCCCCAGAACGTCGCCTCCCGCGCAATGCCGAGCGTGCCGGAATAGGCAAGGTCCTCGGCAACGTTGCGGCCATCGTTGACGCCCGACAGCACAAGGCCCGGTTTCTCGGAATTGGCGAACAACCAGGTCATGGCGCTTACCACGCAATCGGCCGGGGTGCCGGAACAGGCGTACCAGTTCGGTTTGACGCGCCGCATGGTCAACGGCCTGGCAATCGTCAATGACGAGCCGGCAGCGGTGCGCTTGCCGTCGGGCGCGACCACCCAGACATCGCCGCTCAACGCGCTGGCGGCCGCGACCAGACGGGCAAGCCCCGGCGCTTCGATACCGTCATCGTTGCAGATCAGAATTCTCATCGTTTTCTTGCCTCCGACACCACTATGCACTGGCCGGTGCGGCACTGCGTGCGCAGCGACGGGATGTGGGTTTGCAGATCGCCGAGAAGGTCCGGCGTGCAGGAGTGACCGAGTGCCGCGGGACGGCCGGCCTTCTCCCAGATATCGACATTGCCCGACAGCGTCGGATGGGTCGGCATGCGTACCCAGTCCGCCCGACCGGCCTTGTGCAACAGATCGCCCGGCGAACCTGACGGCAGATGCCCGGTAAGCAGCACCGGAAAACCGGAATGGTCGGCACGCGGCAAGAGGCGCGACGATGGGCCGGCTTCACCCATGCCGTCATCCGCCAGCAGCGGCATGGACGGCAGGGGATCGGCATCGGTCCAGTCGGCTGCGTCTTGCAGGCGGCGGCGCAGCAACGTTGAAACGCCCGGCAACAGGGCTGCCGTGGCGCCGATCTGCGCTTCCAGGGACGAGCGCATGCCGGCATGGATCGCGAACGGCCCTGGCAAGGCCGCGATCAGCTCCAGCGACCGACCCGAGAGCGGCGTCGGCAAAAGACACCCGCCCGAATGCCTCGCAACCCATTGCGAGATTTCGCGCGCACGCGCCGCCCCCGGCACCGGATCGGCGCCGTAGGAAGCATCGAGGACAAGCAGGTCGCAGTGCGGGATGGTGTCCATGACGAAGACATTGCTGTCCGGCACCACATCGGCGGAATAGGCGACGCGGCTCTCGCCATCGTCGACGGCAAACCACACGCCGCCCACGACATGTCCGGAGCGTCCCGTCCGGATCGTAAGATTGCCGCTGTTCAACGTGTCGCCGGGTTCGAACAATTCGATGCGATCTTCGGGAAAAGGAAACCGCCTGAAATCCTCGGGCTCAGCATAGCCGGCGAGCGTGGCAGGCGCCTCGTCTCGGGTCTCGGCGGTCATGAAGATCGGACCGGCATAACCGCGCGACAGCAGCCAGCTCAGCGCGCCGACATGATCCTCATGCGCATGCGAGACGAACAGCGCATCGATGTCGGCGACCGAGCCGTTCAGCGCCGGATAGTAGTCCGCCCGCGAGGCGCCGACCTTGATGCCGACGTCGAGCAGGATGCGGTCCTTGCCGCTGCTGACAGCAAGGCTGGTGCGGCCCTTTTCGCCAAAGCCGCCGAGCAGGTCGAGCATCATCACGATGCCGCCCCCGCCGCCGGGATCAGCCAGCCGGAGCGTATCCGCAGGCGTGCCTGGGCTCCGCTCTCCAGCGCGACCGGATCGGGCTGTTCGAAATGCAAGGTGAGGTCGGGATTGGTCGAAGGCGTGAATTCGATGCGCGCCGAGCCACCCTGGTAGATCACCCGCTTGACCAGACCATCGAAGCCGGGGCCATCCGGCGACACGTCGAGATCGGCCGACCGGCAGCAGACCTTTGCCCCGGTTCGCGGCCGCTCGCCTGGCCGGCAGCGGACAATCAGTTCAGCGCCGAGAACGCGGACCTTGCAGTGCCCTCTTTCTTCCGCGCTCAACACATCCGCAGGCAGCAAAATGCCCTGCGAAATGAAGGAAGCCACCATTTCATTTGCCGGCTCATGATAGAGTTCGCGTGGCGTCGCCAGCTGGGCAAGACGCCCGCCATCCATCACCGCGATCCGATCGGCCAGCGCCATCGCCTCGGCCTGGTCATGGGTGATGTAGACGATCGTCGTGCCGGTGCGCTTGTGGAAGGACGCGAACTCGTCCTCCATCGAAGCCCTCAGATGCACGTCGAGATTGGCCAGCGGCTCGTCGAACAGAACCAACGAGGGCGCGGCGACAAGGCAGCGCGCCAATGCCACGCGCTGGCGTTGGCCGCCGGACAGATTGGCCGGCCGACGCTCGCCCAGCCCTTGCAGATTGACCAGGGCGAGTGCGTCTTCAACCTTCCGGCGCGCGACGGCCTTGTCGAGCTTCGCCACCTTCAGCGAATAGCCGATGTTTTCGGCGACCGTCATGTGCGGCCACAGCGCGTAGTTCTGGAAGACGATGCCGACGCGCCGCTTTTCCGGCGCGACGCTGCCGCCCTTGCCCGACACGACCTCGCCGCCGATGCGGATCTCGCCTGACGTCACCTTCTCGAATCCGGCAACGAGCCGCAGCAGCGTGGTCTTGCCGCAGCCGGACGGCCCGAGCACTGCCAGGAACTCGCCGTCGCCGACATCGATCGATACGTCCTTGACGGCATCGAAATTGGCGAAGCTCTTGGTCACATTGTCCAGGCTCAATCGCGCCATGGCAGCACTCCGGTCGGAAGGTAGGGGGCAAGCAGATTGGTCACCAGCATCAACAGGAAAGTGACCGCCACAGTGATGACGGACATCGCCGCCGCATAGTTGGAATCGCCGCCCTGCTCGAAGGAAAACATCACGACACCGATCGTCTCCGACCCGGACGACCACAGCAGCGCCGAGACGGTGAGTTCGCTGAGCGCCGTCATGAAGATCAGTAGCCCGCCGGCGATCGCCGCCGGTGCCACCAGCGGAAAGATGATCGTGCGCATGCGCGTGAACAGCCCGGCGCCGGCCACTTGCGCCGCCTCCTCCAGCGCCCGGTCGATCTGGTGATAGCCGCTGATGGTCGGCCGCAATGCCAGCACCAGGAAGCGGGCGAGATAGGCGTAGAGGATGATCCAGACGGTGTTGTAGAGCTGGATGCCGGTCAGCGGGATCGGCCGCAGGAACATGAGCAGCGAGGCGATCGCCAGCACCACGCCGGGCAAGGCATAGGGCAGCTCCACCGACAGATTGAGCAGCCGCACCCAGCGCTGCTTGCCCCAGGCGATCAGATAGCCGATCGGCACGGCGACCAGGACCGCGAAGAAGGCCGCCGCGATCGACAGCCAGAAGCTGTTGAAGAAAGCCCTACTGGCGGCATCATGCTCGAACAGCACGAAGCGATAATTGTCGAGCGTCGCCGTCTTGGCGGTGAGCGCAATGCCGTAGCCCGGCACCAGCGATGTCAGAACCAGCCCGAACAGCGGCAGGACCAGCACCACGATGATCAGCAGCCACATGCCGGCCTGCACGGCGGGCCGCCAGCGGCCGAGCTCATAGGGCTCGGCCGGAAGCGACGTGGAGCTGATGCGATAGTCGCGGCGGCGGCTCATGATCTCCTGGGCAAGGATGCCCGCCATCGCGATAATGCCGATCAGCACCGACAGGAACGCGGTTTCGCCGAGCACGGCGGGGCCGCCGCCGGCCAGCTTCTGATAGATCAGCGTCGGCAGCACGAGATAGTTGGCGGGAATGCCGAGAAAGGCCGGAATGCCGAAATTGCCGACGCATGAGACGAAGGCAAGAGCAGCGGCCGCCATGATCGACGGCGTCATCAAGGGCAGCACGATGGTGACCAGCACGGTGAACCAGCCGGCGCCGCCCGCCCGCGCGGCTTCGACCAGCTCGCGCGGCAGCTTGCGCAGCCCGGCGCGCACCAACAGGAAAACCAGCGGGCCATACTGCACGCCGAGCAGCAGGATGATGCCCGATGTCGAATAGAGCGGGTTCCTGGTACCGAGCGGCGGTGCCGCCCCAAACAGCTTGAGGAACGGGCTTGCCGGGCCGAACAATTGCAGCCAGGCCAGCGCCGTCACCTGCGGCGCGATCATCAACGGCATGACATAGCAGAGCACTAGGGCACTGCGGCCACGGATATCGGTCAGAGTGACGAGGACGGCCACCAGCGTTCCAGACAGCACCGCAAGCAGGGTGCCGCCGATACCGACGACCAGTGTGTGCCAGGTGGCGATCCAGGTCGCCGGACTGGCGAGCCCCGCCTTTATCGCGACGGTCGACAGCGTGCCGCCGGGCGCCACGATCTCCTTGATCAGGCGCAGCATCGGCAGCAGGGAAAGCAGGACGATGACGATGGCTACCGCCGCCGTCAGGACCATTTCCTGGCCCCGGCTTTCCCTGATCCGTGTTGACATGATTGCGTTCCTGGGGTCGATCAGCCGATGCGATCGGGGTTTTGCCCGTCAGGGATACCGCTGGGACGGCACCCCTGACTGGATTGCCGGCTCAGCCGCCGAACAATTCCGAGAACTTCGCCTTGTCGGCGTCGGTTTTGGCGACGATTGCCTTGGTGTCGAACGGCATCACCTTGACCTTGACGCCTTCCGGCAGCCATTCGGGGCGGCCGACCGAGGCACGCGCCGGCAGATAGCCCATCGAAAGCGCAAGCTTCTGGCCGTCATCGGAAAGAATGAAGTCGACGAACTTCTTGGCGCCGTCGACATTCCTGGCGGTCTTCATGATGGCGACCGGTTCGGTCACTGCCGGCACACCTTCCGAGGGGAACACGAACTCGACCGGGGAACCCTTCTTCTTGGCGTTCATCGCCATGAAGTCGACCAGGATGCCATAGGGCTTTTCGCCCGATGCCACCGACTTCAGCACCGCACCATTGCCGCGCACGCTGACGGTGTTGTTGGTCTTCAGCTTCTGGAAGAAATCCCAGCCATAATTGGCGTCGCCGACGAAGCCTGAAAGCAGGTAGGCGGCGGCACCCGAATAGAGCGGGCTCGGCATGACCAGGCCATCGGCGTAGGCGGGCTTGGCAAGATCGGCCCAATGCTGCGGCTTCTCGGTCGCCGCCGTGTTGTAAACGATGCCGGTGGTGATCAGCTTGCTGCCGAAATAGGTCTTGTCGGCATCATAGGCATCCGCCTCGATGCCATCGAGCTTTGCCTCGGGATAGGGCAGTAGCCGGTCGTCCTTCTTCAACAGCTCCATCGAGACCGCATCGGCGATCAGAAGCACGTCGGGCTGCGGGCTGCCGGCGGCAAACTCGGCCGCCATCTTGGTCAGGATGTCGCTCGTTCCGGAGCGATAGATATTCACATCGATACCCGGCTGCGCCTTCTTGAAGGCATCCACGGTCTTGGCCGCGTCGGCTTCCGGCTGGGACGTGTAGAGCGTCAGTGTTTCGGCGTTTGCCACGCCGGCAAACAAAGTTGCTGCGAGCGCCAGCTGGCTGGCCAGCAGCTTGATGAAGTGCGTCTTCAATGAGACCTCCTGTCTTTCTGTGCATGACCGGTCCGGCTCTGGCCGGCTCCCCGTCTCTTCCTCCCTGCACGGCGCATATGACTGGTGGATGACACAGCGCGTGAAACCCACAAAATATGTTCATATGTACGATGTCAATTACAAATGAACAGAAATGTGCGACAATCGACACGCCGCAGATCCGGCATCAGTTGACATCCGGCCGGTATTTCCTTGATGAGCACCGGTCAGGCCACGGCTCATGAGGGACAGGAACCGATGACCACAGAAAAACCCAGACAGGCTCGCCTGCCGATGGTCTCGTCGGACCTTACCGTCAAGACGGCATGGCTCTACTATGTCGAAGGTTTCACCCAGGAACAGATTGCCGAAAAGCTCGATGTCTCCAGGGTGAAGGTCATGCGTACGCTGGCCTCCTGCACCGCCGAGGGCATTGTCGTCACCATGATCAACGCGCCGACCGCCGGGCAGGTGGCGCTCGAGCGGGGACTGGAAAAGCGCTGGGGTCTGAATGCCGCCGTCGTCATCCCGACGCCTTCGGCGCATGACCATCTGGAGAAAGCCATCGGCCATGCCGTCGCGGCCTATCTCGGCGAGCAGATGCAGGACGGCATGACGCTCGCCATCGGTGGCGGCGCGACCCTGCATGCCAGCCTCGGCTTCCTTGCCCGCCGGCAGTTGAAGCGTGCCTGTGTGGTGGCGCTCGTCGGCAGCCTGCCGCACTCGCAATGGATCAATCCGTCCATCGTTGCCGCCAAGGTAGCCGATGTCTTCGAGGTCGACAGCTACCAGATCACCGCGCCGGTCACGGTCGACAATCCCTCGCTGCGCGATCTCCTCTGGGCACAGCCGACCCTGCAGGATGTGCGCCAACGCGCGGCCGCCGCCGACATCGCGCTGCTCACCGTCGGCGACATGTCGCCCGACGCCACCATCTTCCGGCATGGCATCGTTCCGTCATCGCTGATCGCTCCGTTGAAAGCGAAGGGCGCGGTCGCCAACATGCTGTGCTATTTCGTCGATGCCAATGGCCGTTTGGTGGACCACGAGGTCAACGGGCGTGTCATGGCCATCGATCTCGATGTGGTCGGCCAGGTGCCGAATGTGGTTCTCGCCGCGGGCGGCAAGCGCAAGGTCGCGGCGATCCTCGCCGCACTGAAAGCCGTCGACACCAATGTGCTGATCACTGACAGCGATACCGCCACGGCGCTGCTTGCCAAGGGCGGTTAGATCAGCCCGCGCTCGCGCAAAAAATCCTCGACGCCGACATGGGTCATGGATTCGAATTCGGCGATCGCCTCGGCCACCCGCTTGCGCTGCGCCGCCAACAGTGTGAACACCTGCTTCATCTCGCCGGAAACACCAAAACGGCTCCACCGCTCGGCGATATGCGTGGGCAGACCGATGTCGGCGCAGAACGCGTCCAGACTGTCATAGCCGAGGCTGGCGACGAGCTGCCTGGTCTCCTCCGCCGACATGCGAGGCTCGAAGGCGTGGTCGTGCAGGCGCTGCGCCACCAGCTTGATGTCGGATGGCGACGCACCCATGACCTTGCCGAACAGGGTTTTGACGTCAGATGGGTCGAATGCAGGCATATTTGGCCTCCCTGGATCGCAATCCAGATAGAACATGGGTCAAGGGTCAGCGCCTGACAAGTCGTTTCTGTCGCAAGCCGGCGCATCAGTCGGCGCCGGCTTCTGCTTGGTGGATCAGACCAGCAGGCCCATCGGATTTTCAAGGAGGTTCTTGAAGGCGACCAGCAGTTCGGCACCCAGCGCACCGTCGACGGCGCGGTGGTCGGTCGACAGCGTCACCGACATCACGGTGGCTATTCTGATCTCGCCATTCTTGACCACCGCCCGCTCCTCGCCGGCGCCGACCGCCAGGATGGTCGCGTGCGGCGGGTTGATGACCGCGGCAAAATCCTTGATGCCGAACATGCCGAGATTGGACACCGCCGTGGTGCCACCCTGATACTCTTCCGGCTTCAGCTTGCGGCTGCGCGCGCGACTGGCCAGATCCTTCATCTCGTTGGAGATGGTGGACAGCGTTTTTTCGTCGGCATGCCGAATGATCGGCGTGATCAGGCCGCCGGGGATCGACACGGCAACGCCGACATCGGCGTGCCTGTGCTTGACCATGGCGCTTTCGGTCCACGAGGCATTGGCATCGGGCACTGCCTTCAGCGCCATCGCCATCGCCTTGATGACCATATCGTTGACCGACAGCTTGTAGGCCGGTGCCTCGCCCTTGTCGGTCTTCTTCACCGGGGCTGCCGCATTGATGTGCGTGCGCAGCGCCAGCAGCGCATCGAGCTCGCAGTCGAGCGTCAGGTAGAAATGCGGAATGGTGGTCTTGGCCTCGACCAGGCGGCGCGCAATGGTCTTGCGCATATTGTCATGCGGGACGAGGTCGTAGGAGCCCTGTTCGAACAGTTTCAGCACCTGATCGTCCGACATCGCCTTTACCGGCGCGGC
>NZ_RZRO01000065.1:0-39039 GCF_003997975.1 Mesorhizobium sp. M7A.F.Ca.US.005.03.1.1 | reverse complement strand
ACACCGGCCCCGGCACGAAGGTCGTTATCTCGATCCCGAACGAACCTCAGGAAAAAGGGAATGTGTCATGATTGAGCCGCTCAAGGTCCTGATCATCGAGGACGAAGCGCTGCTGGCAATGGAGCTGGAGAGCCTTGTCGAGGACGCCGGCCACAGCGTCGTCGGCTGGGCGACCTCTTCGGCGGAAGCCATGGCCATGGCGGATGCGACCGAAGCCGATATCGCCTTCGTCGACATCCATCTGAGTGACGGGCCGTCCGGCATCGACGTGGCCAAGTACATAGGCGAAAGGAAGAGTTCGACGGTGGTGTTCATGACCGCCAATCCGAAGCGCATCCCCGATCATTTCGCCGGCGCGATCGGCGTCATAGCCAAGCCTTACACGATGAACGGGCTGACGTCGGCGTTGCGGTACCTGCAGGAAGGCGTGCGCCGCCCGCCCCCCGTTTCGGCGCGGCCGGCCGGCTTCACCCTGTCGCCGGCCTTCGAAACCGCCTGGGCGCCGGCGGCATGACAGCTGAAGTCATTTCAGTTTTTCCCGAAGGAAGGCGATCGTTCTGCCCCAGGCGAGGTCAGCCGCCTTCTTGTCGTAGCGCGCCGCCGACGTGTCGTTGTTGAAGGCGTGGTTGGCGCCTTCATAAACATAGACCGTGTAGTCGACATGCGCCGCGTCGAGTTCCTTCTTGAAGGCGTCGATGCCGGCATTGATGCGCTCGTCGAGTCCGCCATAGTGCAGCAGCAAGGCCGCCTTGATCTTGGATATATCGGCGGCCTTCGGCTGCATGCCGTAATAGGCAACGCCGGCACTGAGATCGGGCGCGTTGACGGCCAGCATGTTGACCGTGCCACCGCCCCAGCAGAAGCCGATAGCGCCGACCTTGCCGTTGCCGTCCTTGTCGCTCTTGAGGAAAGCGACGGTCGCAACACCGTCAGCGATGGTCTGCGCCGGATCGAGCTTGCCGAACATGTCGCGCGCCTTGTCTTCGTCGGTCGGCGTGCCGCCGAGCGGCGACAGAAAATCCGGCGCCAGCGCCACGAAGCCTTCCAGCGCCACGCGCCGCGCCACATCGCGGATATGCGGGTTGAGCCCCCTGTTCTCATGCACGACGATGACGGTACCGAGCTTGCCCGCCTGGTTCGCCGGCTTGACCAGATAGCCCTTCATCTCGCCGCTGCCGCCGGGGTAGCTGATGTCCTCGCCCTTCACGCGCGGATCGTTGTCGGCGACGATTGCTGCTTGCGCCGAATTGGCCGCCAGAAGCGGCGCGATCGCTGCCGCCGCCGCACCTGATCCGGCAAGCCGGGTCAACTGCTCCATGAACCGGCGGCGATCGAGCGTCAGATGCGTGTACTCGTCATAGGCGTCGATCATCGCCTGGGTGATGGTGGGCTTGGCGTCGGGTCTCGTCATGGATGGGCTCCTCTGCTTCGGGCTTCAATTCCCAGCTACATAGGGACCAAGCCGGCATGATCCAGTCGAGCACTCATCGCTGCCGTCGATCGCCTCAGGCGTATGCCGCCGGCCACGTCCGGGCAGCAAAGCCGGTGCCCATGCGCGGCCGTGTCATCACTTTTTAGTCATTGGCGATAAATCCTGCTGGCGCTGCCACAATCGTGAAGGAAGGTGGCTATCGACGGTATCTTGACCGCGTGCCTCAGACCCAGAAGGAAGCGAGACCATGACCATGCCTTCCCCGATCCTCGCCAGCGCGGTCGTCCTTGCGGGGGCCGCCGCTTTGGCCCTACGCTCGATAGTTGTGAATGCAGGCAGACTATCGTTGATCAGGGTCCGCACTGAGCGGAACCGCAACACGAAAACCCAGGGTTGAGGTGACGCCATGAACGTCCAGGACATCGTCAACACCGTTTCGCAGAAGGCGGGCCTCGACCAGGCGACGACGGAGAAAGTCGTCGGCACCATTTTCTCGGTGCTCGAACACGAGGCGGAAGGCACCAGCGCCTCGGCGTTCTTCGCCAGGATCCCCGGCGCCGACGACCTCGCCCATCAATATGACGTCATGGCCGCCGCTCCGGCCGGCGGTGGCGGTTTTCTGTCGTCGTTGCAGGGCGCGCTTGGCGGCGTTCTCGGCGAGAAGGCCGGCGCGCTGATCAACGGCATCGCCGCGCTCAAGGCATCCGGGCTCGACATGGCGCAGATCCAGAAGGCCGGCGCGACGCTGATCCAGCAGGCCGAAGCCGCCGCCGGCCCCGACCTGACCAACAAGGTGCTCGGCTCGGTGCCCAGCCTGAAGGGTCATTTGGGGATTGGCTGATCGACAACGGGCCGATCGGAAGATTTCCCGCCCCTCATCGCCCAGTCGGGCACTTTTCCCCGTCACTATGCGGGGAAAAGATACCGGCACAGATGAGGGGCGGCGCGACCTCTGAAAGATCGCGTTACCCTGTCGCCCCTACTTCGGCAGCGCGTAGGCCATCACATAGTCACCAGGCTTGGTGCCGACCGAACCGTGGCCGCCGGCGACGATGACCACGAACTGGCGGCCGTCGGCGACCGTATAGGTCATCGGCGTCGATTGCCCGCCGGCCGGCAGCCGCGCCTGCCACAGCTGCTTGCCCGATGTCAGGTCGTAGGCGCGCAGGTAGTCGTCGACTGCGGCCCCCAGGAAGGCGACGCCACCGGCGGTGATCATCGGCCCGCCGATGCCGGGCACGCCGACCTTCAGCGGCAGCGGCAGCGGCGTCATGTCGTAGACGGTGCCGTTGCGGTGCTTGTAGGCGATCTTGCCGGTCCTGAGATCGGCACCGGCGACATAGCCCCAGGGCGGCGCCTGGCAAGGAATGCCGAGCGGCGACAGGAACGGTCCCATCACCACCGCATAGGGCGCGCCCTCGTTGCGGTTCAGCCCCTGTTCGCTGCCCCGCCCTTCGTCCGGCGGCGGCACCTGATCGCGCGGGATCAACTGCGACTTGAACGCCAGATAGGTCGGCATGCCGAACAGCACCTGCCGGACCGGGTCGACGGCGACGCCACCCCAGTTGAAGGTGCCGAAATTGCCGGGGTAGATCAGCGAGCCCTGGACGGAAGGCGGCGTATAGCGACCCTCATAGCGCAGGCCCTGGAATTCGATCCGGCAGGCCAACTGGTCGAACATGGTGAGGCCCCACATGTCGGCGCCGGTCAGCGGCTTCGGCATGAAGGTGAGATCGGAGACCGGCTGCGTCGGCGATGTGTGGTCGCCTTCGATCGCGCCGCCGGGCGCCGGCACTTCGTTGACCGCGATGACCGGCTCACCGGTGCGGCGGTCGAGCACATACAGATCGCCCTGCTTGGTCGGTCCGACCAGCGCCGGCACCACCGTGCCGTCGGGTTTGGTGATGTCGATCAGGCTCGGCTGCGCCGGTACGTCCATGTCCCAGAGATCGTGGTGCACGGTCTGCCGCACCCATCGCACCTGTCCGGTGTTGAGGTCGAGCGCGGTGATCGACGACGAGAACTTCTCGACATTGGCACTGCGCCCGGCGCCGAGCTGATCCGGCGTCTGGTTGCCGAGCGGCACGTAGAGCAGGCCGAGCTTCTCGTCGGCGCTCGGCGTCGACCACATGTTGGGCGAGTTGGCGGTATAGGTCTGGCCGGCCGGCAGCGGCGTCGTCTGGTCCGGATTGCCGGAATCCCAGTTCCACACCAGCGCGCCGGTGGCAGCGTCGTAGGCGCGGATGACGCCGGACGGCTCCTGCGTCGAATAATTGTCGTTGACCGCGCCGCCGACAATGATCTTGCCGCCTGAGATCAGCGGTGCCGAGGTCGAGTAATAATAGCCCGACTTCGGATAGGGCATGTTGGTCAGAAGGTTCAGCGTGCCGCCCTCGGCGAAAGCCGGGCAGATCTGCCCGTTGGCGGCGTCGAGCGCGATCAGCCGCGCATCCGAGGTCGGCAGGTAGACGCGGGTCGCACAGGGCTGGCCGGCGGCGCCGGCGGCATCGGCGTAATAGGCCACACCGCGGCAGGTCTGGTGCTGGCGGTCCTTGTCAAGCTTGACCTTGGGATCGAAGCGCCATTTCTCCTTGCCGCTCGCGGCATCGATGGCGATGGCGAAATTATGCGGCGTGCAGATGTAGAGCGTGTCGCCGATCTTCAGCGGCGTCACCTGATAGGTGGTCTCGCCGACATCGTCCGGTCCCTTCACGTCGCCGGTCTGGTAGGTCCAGGCAGGCTGCAGCTTGGCGACATTGTCCGGTGTGATCTGGTCGAGCGGCGAATAGCGCTGGCCGAACTGCGTGCGGCCGTAATAGTGCCACTCGCCGGCCGGCACGTCATTGCCGAGATTGGCGTTGGCGACCACCTTGTCGGTGCCGAGTTCGCCGGCAATGTCCTTCGGATCCGAAGTCATCGAATAACCGGCGACGGCCAGTGATGCCAGCACGGCAAGGATCAGCGGCGCGCGTGCGTCAGGGCCGACAAGACCCCGTCTCGCCCACGGCGTCAGTAGCCACAAAGCGAGAAGCACGATGACGCCGCCGCGAGGCCCGAGTTCCCACCAGTCGAAGCCGGTTTCCCAGACCGCCCAGGCCAGCGTGCCGAGCACGATCGCCGCGTAGAGCCACAGTGCGGTGGACCGGCGCCGGTAGAGCAGCCAGGCGGCGATCAGGAAGGCAAGGCCAGCAACGACATAGTACCAGCTGCCGCCCAGCATCGCCAGGCGGATGCCGCCGCCGCCGAGTGCCAGGCCGATGAGGAAAAGAATGAGGGAGGTGATGGTGACAGCCAAGATGATACTCCTTCGACTGTTGCGCTTTGCCACGCCAAGGACAGCCCGATGTCCCGTTCCTGCCCTGCGCACAGCTTTCTCCTGCCCGCCCCGCCTGTCAAGCTGGCCCACACGCCAAGGTGGCAATTCATCTTGCCTGCGGTCGGGTTATCGAGCAGTCTCCGTCGCAGCATCACCGTGGAGTAGACCGAGTCATGCCCTTCGTCTTTCCGCCATGGATGCGCATTGCCGGCGCGCTGTTCGGCTTCGTCGTGCTTATGGCTGGCAGTCAACCGGCGTCGGCACAAACGCTCGAGGAGATCAACAAGGCAAGCGGCTTCCACGAGATGCTGGCCGGCCTCGGCCCAAGCATAGTCGCCGGCATCAAATCCGTGCCGGGGCCGGAAAAAGTCAAGGAAGCCTTGTCCGCCGCCGCTGAAGGCGCTTTTGACGCTGACAGGATGGAGAAAGCCGTAGAGGCGCGGATGACGGGCCGGTTGCAGCCCGTCGATCTCACCGATCTGGCTGCTTTCTTCGATTCACCATTGGGCAGGCGGGTCACAGCCCTGGAGATCCAAGCGTCCGATCCGCAAGCCGTGGGGCGCAAGAAGATCGAAGGTCCGAAAATCCTTGGAGGACTTCAGGCGGGAGATCCGGCACGGCTCGCGCTGTACCGGAAAATCGTCGACGATACCAGCGCCGTGGACATGGCTGAAGCGATCGCATTGAACATGGGCTATGCGATGGTTTCGGGAATGCTCGCGGCAGCCGGGCAGCCTTTATCGGATCAGCAGATAATGGTGCTGGTGCATAAGCAGGCCGGCAACCTTCGTGAAAAAGCCGAAAAGGGGATCATGGAAGGAAATGCTTTCGCCTATCGTGACTTGTCGCTCGACGATCTCAGGCTTTACGCGGCATTTCTCGCGTCCCCTGCGGGCAGCCATTACTACGACCGGATGCAGACGGCACTCGGCGCCGTGATGACCGATGAGGCGCGTTCGTTAGGGCAGCGATTTTTCGTCGCTCTCGGCTACCGCAAGGCCTGAACAGCCCGTACATCCTTGCCGCCAGCACTTTAGCGGAACAAAACGTAGACAGTTCTGGTCTTTCCCCACCGAATCACTACATTCGGGGGCGATGTCCGGCTTTTCCGAAGACATGCCCTTTTTCGACGAACCCAATGCGCGGCCCTCGGCCCCGTCGGGTATCGCCGCGCGCGCCATGGCTGCCCGCAGCGGACACAACAACGCACCCGACTATCTGAAGGGCCTCAACCCGGAGCAGCGGCTAGCTGTTGAAACAACGGAGGGTCCGGTTCTGGTGCTGGCCGGCGCCGGCACCGGCAAGACCCGCGTGCTCACCACCCGCATCGCCCACATCCTCGCCACCGGCAAGGCGTTTCCGTCGCAGATCCTCGCGGTGACCTTCACCAACAAGGCCGCGCGCGAGATGAAGATCCGCATCGGCGTGCTGATCGGCGAAGGCAATGTCGAGGGCATGCCGTGGCTCGGCACCTTCCACTCGATTGGAGTGAAGCTGCTTCGCAGACATGCCGAACTCGCCGGCCTGCGCTCCGACTTCACCATCCTCGACACCGACGACGTCGTGCGGCTGATCAAGCAGTTGATCCAGGCCGAGGGGCTGGACGACAAGCGCTGGCCGGCCAAGCAGTTCGCCCAGATGATCGACGGCTGGAAGAACAAGGGGCAAGGCCCCGCCGACATTGCCGAGGGCGACGCGCGCGCCTTCGCCAACGGCAAGGGCCGCGAACTCTACAAGGCCTATCAGGAGCGGCTGAAGACGCTGAACGCCTGCGATTTCGGCGACCTGCTCTGCCACCCGATCCGCATCTTGCGCGCCAATCCGGACGTGCTGAAGGAATACCATAAGCGCTTCAAGTACATCCTCGTCGACGAGTACCAGGACACCAACACCGCCCAGTACATGTGGCTGCGGCTGTTGGCGCAAAGGCCTCAAGGCAAGCCGGGGGAGATTGGGCGCTCTTCGGCCGAAACCCGCGCCACCGTAAACATCTGCTGCGTCGGCGATGACGACCAATCCATCTATGGCTGGCGCGGCGCCGAGGTCGACAACATCCTGCGTTTCGACAAGGATTTCCCCGGCGCCACCATCATCCGGCTGGAGCGCAACTACCGCTCGACCGCGCACATCCTTGGTGCCGCCTCCCACCTCATCGCCCACAATGAGGGCCGCTTCGGCAAGACGCTGTTCACGGATCGCAACGATCCCGAGGATGGCAAGGTCAATGTCCACGCCGCCTGGGATTCCGAAGAAGAAGCCCGCGCCATCGGCGAGACCATCGAGGCCTATCAGCGCCAGAAGCACAATCTCAACGACATGGCTATTCTTGTCCGTGCATCCTTCCAGATGCGGGCCTTCGAGGATCGCTTCATCACACTCGGCCTCAACTACCGCGTCATCGGTGGCCCGCGCTTCTACGAGCGCCTGGAAATCCGCGACGCCATGGCTTTCTTCCGTGTCGTCGCGCAAGGCGCCGACGACCTCGCTTTCGAACGTATCGTCAATGTGCCCAAGCGCGGCTTGGGCGAAGCCACCATCCGCCAGATCCACGACACCGCCCGTGCGCTGCGCATCCCTATGCTGGAGGCCGCCGCCAAGCTCGCCGAAAGCGACGAGTTGAAGCCGAAGCCGCGCGCCGCCTTGCGCGAAGTGGCGGCCAATTTCGAGCGCTGGCAGAAGGCGCTGGAAACCACGCCGCACACCGAACTCGCCGAGACCATTCTCGAAGAGAGCGGCTACACGGACATGTGGAAGAACGACCGCTCGGTGGAAGCCCCCGGCCGGCTGGAGAACCTGAAAGAGCTGATCCGCTCGATGGAGGAGTACGAATCGCTGCGCTCCTTCCTCGAGCACGTCGCGCTGGTCATGGACGCCGAACAGAATGCCGGGCTCGACGCCGTCTCGATCATGACGCTGCATTCGGCCAAGGGCCTCGAATTCGAGACCGTGTTCCTGCCCGGCTGGGAGGAAGGCCTCTTCCCGCATCAGCGCGCGCTCGACGAAGGCGGCCGCTCCGGGCTGGAGGAAGAGCGCCGCCTCGCCTATGTCGGCCTGACGCGGGCCAAGAAGAACCTGCATATCTGGTTTGTCTCCAACCGCCAGATCCATGGCCTATGGCAGTCGACGATCCCGTCGCGTTTCCTCGAGGAATTGCCGAACGCCCATGTCGAGGTCGCTGAAAGCGGCAACTCCTACGGCGGCTACGGCAATTCCTATGGCGGCGGTTCCTTTGCCTCCGGCCGCGGCGGCCAGGGCGCAGGACGGCAGAACCCCTATGGCGCCTCGCGCTTCGACAATGTCGGCGCCGACAGCGAAAAATCCGGCGCCTTCTCCAACACCTATGCGACGCCGGGCTGGCAGCGCGCGCAGGCCAACCGCACCGAGGCGACCGACCGCAACTGGGGCTCGCGCTCCGGCCACCAGGTCGAGCGCATCGGCTACGGCGAGACGGACAGCGGCTACGGCGCCGGTCGCACCTCGGTCAAGGGCCGCACCATCGACGGCGAGCTGGTCGCCAAATCCGTCTCCGACAAGCCGTCCGCCTTCAACGTCGGCGACCGTGTCTTCCACCAGAAATTCGGCAACGGCAACATCTCGGCCATCGAAGGCAACAAGCTGACCATCGACTTCGACAAAGCCGGCCAGAAACGCGTGCTGGATGGGTTTGTGGCTGCGGTGTGAAGATGGCGTTTTCCCCGCGGAAGCCTCACCTTCGTCGTCCACGGGCGAAGCAAGGAGGGTAGCGACGCGGCGCAGACCCGTGGATGACGAAGTGATTGATGTCTACGCCAATCGTCAAGGCATGCGGTCCGCCAACGAAACAGCCCCTCACCGATACCGCGCCTGATTCCATTTGTGCCCCAGCAGCGACAGGATGATGATCAGCCCGTTGAAGAACTGCACATAGAAACCGCTCAATCCCGCCGCCACGACGCCGGTCTGGATGAAGGACACGGTAACCGCGCCGATGACGCCGCCGACGACGGTGCCGATGCCGCCCCAGGTCGGCGTGCCGCCGACGAACACCGAGGCCAGCACCGGCAGGAGATAGCCGTCACCGGCGGTCGGCCACCAGGTGAAGTTGATCATCACCGAGAAGGTGCCGGCGATCGCCGCACCGATGCCGACGAAGACGAACACTTTCACCCGCACGCGCTTGACGTCGATGCCCATCTGCTGGGCGCTGTCGGGATTGTCACCCACCACCCTCACCTGCGCGCCGAAACGATGGCGGTTATAGAGCATCGCCGACAGCACGACGAAGCCGATGGCCCAGAAGATCTGCACCGGAATGCCCAGGAGCTGGCTGGAGAAGATCGTGTAGGCCCAGCTGTCGCTGAGGCTGGTCAGCGCCATCGACTTGCCCTCGTTGATGATCTGGATCAGGCCGCGCAGCAGGAAATTCATGCCCAGCGTGGCGATCAACGACGACAGCCCGCCATAGACGACCAGCGAGCCTACGAGGAAGCCGAGCAGCATGCCGGTGACGAGTGCCGCGGCGATGCCGAGAAACGGATCGTAACCGGCCTGCACGACCAGCGCGAAGACCCATGAGGCGAAGCCCATCGTTGCCGGAAACGACAGGTCAATCTCGCCGCAGGTGACGACGAAGACCAGCGGCACCACCACGAACAGCGCAACGGGGAGCGTCGTCAGCACCGAACGGTAGAGATACCAGGTGGTGAAAACGGTCGGGTTGGCGATCAGGAACACCGTCATCATGACGATGAACACGGCGAGCGTGCCGAGCGCGGCACGGTTGTCGAGGATGAAGCCGCGCATCCAGTGATCGGATGGGTGCCTCCATTCCTTCTGAGAACTGGGACGGGGAATGCCGGAGGACGGCTCGTGCAGGTCGGGCTCCATGGTCTTGCTCATCGTGCTCTCTGCTCCGCGTCGCCGGCATCGTGCAGCCCGGCCAATCCGCCGGGATGCGCAACCTCTTCCATGAAGTTGATGAGGTCTTCGGCCGACTTGACCTCGCTGCGGTCGGTCGTCAGTGCGATCCTGCCGCGATCCAGCACCACGAAGCGGTCGGCGATGTCGAAGACATGATGGATGTTGTGGCCGATGAACAGGATCGAGCGGCCGCTCGCCCGCACCTGGCGCACGAAATGGAATACCTTGGCGGTTTCGGTCAGCGACAGCGCCGTCGTCGGTTCGTCGAGGACGATCAGCTCGGCCTGCTTGTAGATGGCGCGGGCGATCGCCACGCCCTGGCGTTCGCCGCCCGAAAGCTGGCCGACGATCGACTGCGGCGTGAACACTTTCGAGGTGAAGCCGATCTCGCGCATCAGCCGGCTTGCCTCCTCGATCTCCTTGTTGACCCTGAGAAAGCCCAAGAATCCGGTCAGCTCGCGGCCCATGAAGATGTTGCGAACGATGGTCTGCTGCACGGCCAGCGCCCGGTCCTGGAACACCGTCTCGATGCCGGCTTCGCGGGAACGCGCCGCGCTCCACCCGGTCACCGGCTTACCACGCACGAGGATTTCGCCGCTGGTCGGCTTGACCACGCCCGAGAGGATCTTGATCAGCGTCGACTTGCCGGCGCCATTGTCACCGAGCAGGCCGACCACCTCGCCGCGGTCGACGCTGAGATTGACCCCGCCCAGCGCATAGACCTGGCCATAGGACTTGCTGATGTCGCGCAGTTCGATGAGGCGTTCGGCCATCGGATGCTCGCTTTCATTGTCTCGTGCCGGCGTCGTCGCCAGCGGTCCCGCCGGCCGGGGCCTGAGATCCCGGCCGGCGGCTTGGGAGGTCAGCGCAGCGCCTGCTTGGCGAGCTCGGCGACGATCTCGTAATTTTCGGGCGTGACGAAGCCGGCGCCGGTGTCGACATTCATCGGCGCCAGCCCCAGCACAACCTGCTGGCAGAGGCTGAGGATCGGCAGATAGCCCTGCAGGAACGGCTGCTGGTCGGCGGTCAATTGCACCCAGCCGCCCTTGAAACCCTCGACGATCTGCGGGCTGGTGTCGAAGCCGAAATTGAAGATCTCGCCCGCCTTGCGTCCGGCCGCCTGCATATAGGTCGAGACATTGCCGAGCATCTGCCCGCCGGGATAGCCGACCGCCTTGACGTCGGGATTGTTGAGCAGCGCCGCGGTGATCACCGGAATGGCCAGGTTGGGATCGGACGCCCATTCGCCGCTCGGCGGTGAGGACAACTGGATGACCTCGACGCCGGCTTCCTTGAGCGCCGCCACCGTGCCACGTTCGCGCGCGCCGCGACTTTCGTTTTCGAACGGACCGATCATGATCGCCTTGTCGCCGGCCTTCAGCTTGCCCAGTTTGAACGCCTCGGCGCCGAGCGCGCGGCCCTGCTGTTCCTGCTGGGCGCCGACATAGCCGCCGCCGAACGCTTCCACCACCTTCGGCACAGGCACGTTCTGGTACATCATCTTGATGCCATCCTTGTGCGCCTGTTCGGCGAGCGGCATGATCGATGCATCGCCCGGATGGCCCATCATGGCGATGCCGTTGGGCTTGACCGCGACGGCCTCGCGCAGTTGCTGAACCATCTTTTCGATGTCCCACTGGGAGAAGATGTAGTCGACCTTCGGCCCCAGATCGGCCTCTGCCTGCTTGGCGCCATTGTAGACGATGGTGCCGAAAGCGTCGCCCTCGGCGCCGCCGACGAAGAAACGGATGTGGACGTCCTTGCACCATTTGGCGTCGAGCGCCTGCGCGGGCAAGGTGGAGATCGCAGCGGCAAGCACCGTGGCGGCGGCCACGACGGTCGAGCGCAGAACTGTCCTTCTCATCGTCATGCTCATGCACTTATCCTCCCTTTTTGTCCTCGCAAGCGAGGGGTTTCGACATTCGCTTCGGCAATGTGCGTTGCAGACATCCCGGCCGGCTCCTCCCGCCGGCCGATCCTCACATCGGGTTCGGCAGGTAGCTGGCCCCTCCCCGGCATTGCTTGAGATATTCCAGCGCCCGCACCTGGCCGGTGATCTCGAGGTCGCCGCGATAGACCGGGTCGTGCCAACCTTCGATATCGATGGCCCCCTTGTAGCCGGCCAGCCGCAATTCGCTGATCACCCGCGTCCAGTCGCTGTCGCCGAAGCCCGGCGTTCGCATTTGCACGAAGGGCAGCCGGCCGAACACGCCATGCTCGCGGATGACATCCCAGCGCACCGTCGCGTCCTTGCCGTGGACGTGGAAGATGCGCGGCGCCCATTTGCGGATCTGCGGCATCGGATCGATCAGATAGACGAGCTGGTGGCAGGGCTCCCATTCCAGCCCGAGATTGTCGTCCGGCACTTCGTTGAACATCAGCTCCCAGGCGTCCGGATTGTGGGCGATGTTCCAGTCGCCGGCGGCCCAGTTGCCGTCCATCGCGCAGTTCTCGAAGGCGATGCGCACGCCCTTGTCGGCGGCGCGTCTGGCCAGCGGTCCCCAGACCTCCTTGAAGCGCGGCAGGCTGTCGGTCAGCTTCTTGCCGCGCAGGCGGCCGGTGAAGCCGCTGACCATCGAGGTGCCGAACAGATGCGCATTGTCGATGACCGTCTCCCAGGCCTTGAGCACGCCGCGATCGACCTCGCCGTCTTCCAGCGGATTGCCGAACACGCCGAGCGAGGACACGGTGACGTCGGCATCGCCGATCGCCTCGCGGATCTGGCCGGCCAGCCGCGGCAAATCCTTGCCGCCCAGCGTCTGCCAGAAGAAGGGCTGGATGCTCTCGAAGCCGAGCGGCAGGATCTGCTTGATGTAAGCCGCCGGGTCGTCGAGATTGGCCCGCACCATGGTGCCGATCCGGATGTCGAGAAGCGGGTTCGGCGTCATTGTGCTTCCTCTGCGATTGTCACGCGGCGGCCGGTCTCGGCGCTTTCGATGGCGCCAAAAACCATGGCCAGGCTCTTGATGTTGTCGCCGCCGCGCGTTTCCGGCTCGGTGCCGGTCTCGATGGCGTGCATGAAATCCTGGAGAATGCCGAGATGGCCGCCGACGCGATCGGACGCATCGAGCGGCGGCACCTCGATCGGCTGGGTTTTGTCGAACATTCCCTCGCGGCCCGGCATCACTGCTTCTGCCCTCAAATCGTCATGACCGTCCCAGATGAGGCTGCCGCGCTCGGCAACGATGCGCCATGCACTTTCCCAACTGGTGCGGAAGCCGGCCGCGCACCAGCTGCCGGCGTAGGTGAAGACCTTGCCGTCGCCGAGATCGAAGACGGCGCTGGCCGAAGATCCCTGCCTGTACCAGGAACTGGCCGGCTCCCATTCCTGGCAATAGACGCCGGCCGGCTCGCCATTCACCATGTAGCGAGCGGCGTCGAAGGTGTGGATCGCCATGTCGAGCAGCAGCACATGGGCCATCTCCTCGCGAAAACCGCCGAAATGCGGCGCGACGAAGAAGTCGGCGTGGATGCTGGTCGGCGCACCGATGGCGCCGGAGTCCAGGAACCTCCGGATGCGCCTGACATTGGCGACATAGCGGCGGTTCTGCACGACCGCATGGATGCGCCCGGCGCGACGCGCGGCCTCGACGATGGCGCGCGCATTTTCCGGACTGTCGGCGAGCGGCTTTTCCGTCAGCAGATGGCAATTGTGCGCAAAGGCGGACAGCGCGACCGCGCGCCGGGCGGCGGGAACCACGACATCGAACACCGCTTGCGGTTTGATCTGATCGAGGACGGTATCGAGGCTGCTGCCGATGACGGCATTGGTGAGGCCGTATTCGTGCGCCCGCGCCCGTGCCCTGTCGGCATCGAGATCCACAAGGCCGACAATGGCGAGCCCGTCGACTTGCTGCGCGGCATCGAGCCAGGCCTTGCTCATCGCTCCGCAGCCGACCAGGACGGCATTGATCATCCGGCGCTCCTCCTCCGCTCGGTCCCTCCAGACCGATCGTCACGGCATCCACGGCATGACCGTAAACGTTTTTCCGTAAACGTTTACGAGAACACACCCGAAGGCGTAGAATGTCAATTGGCCGCTCGTGAAAATCGTCCTGTCGCCTTGGCCTGAGCGGCTACCGGTGCTAGCCAAGCAAGGGGAGTACAGTCACTTGGCATCCAGCATTCATGACCTTGCCCGTCACCTGAACATTTCGATCGGCACGGTATCGCGGGCGCTGAACGGCCGCGCCGACGTCAATGCCGACACGCGCCAGCGCGTGCTCGAGGCGGCCAGGACGCTCAACTATTCGCCGAACCAGTCCGGCCGCAGTCTGCGGCAAGGCGCCACCCATTCGATCGCCTTCATGCTGCAGCCGCATCCGGGCGACCAGCAATATGGCGAGCCGTTCTTCATTCCGTTCCTGATCGGGCTGCAGGCCAGGCTTGCGGAAAGCGGGCTCGACCTGACCGTGGTCATGGGCGCGCCGGGCGACTACCAGCAGGAGCGCCTGCGCCGCGTCGTCGAGACGCGCCGCGCCGATGCGGTGCTGCTGGCCTGGACGCGGCGCGAGGATGAACGCATCGACTATCTCACCCAGGCCGGCTTTCCCTTCGCCACGCTCGGCCGCAGCCGCTCCGGAACCAAGTCCTACCCTTCCCTCGACCTCGATTTCGAGAAGGCCGGCGCCGACGCGGTCGACCGCCTCGTGGCGCGCGGCCACCGCCGCATCGCCGCCGTCCGCCCGTCGCTCGACCTCAATTTCGGCTATCTGTTTTTGGCCGGCTATCGCAAGGCCTTGCGGCGGCACGGCATCGAGGTCGACCCCGAGCTGATCGCGTCCGGCTTCATCAACGAGGCCGGCGGCTACGGGGTGACGCCGCAGGTGATGCGCTCCAAGGCTCCGCCGACCGCCATCATCTTCAACAATGACGCGATGGCGCTGGGCGGCTGCAAGGCGCTGGCAGAGATGGGTATCAGGCCGGGTCACGACATGGCAGTGACCGTCATCGTCGACACGCCGCTCTGCCGCTATTTCTCGCCAGCCCTGACCGCCTTCCGCCCGGCGCTGGAGCCGATGGGACAACGGCTCGCGGAAATGCTGCTGGCGTCGCTTCCCGCCTTCGCCGGCCCGGAGGGTCCGCGGATCATCCGCGAGGTCTGGCCGCTGGAACTGGTCGCGCGCGACAGCGATTAATCGCAGCAGCAGGACCTGGCGAATTTGTCAAACGCTGAGCCAGGGTGTGTTGAGATTCAGGTCAGGCCGAGCCGAAAATGATGGCTTTTGAGAACCGGAGCGGAGCGGACATTCGGGTCCGTGAGCACCGGAAGCGCAGAAAGCCGTCGTTTGCAGGCCGGCCTCACCTGAATATCGACATACCCTAGTCCACCTTCTTCTCGCCTCGCTCCCCGGCCTTGACGATGTCGCCCGTGGTGAACAGGATTTCCTTCAGTTCCGCGCGCCAGTCCTTCTTCTGGCGCAGCAGGAATTCGAGATCCATGCCGAAATGCTTGAACTCCTCGCCCTGCGCGTTCTTCATGATGGCGCGCGCCTGCGGGTCCTTCTCCACCGACATGCGCTGTTCGTACCAGCTGATCGCTTCCGCCTCCTCGATCAGCGAGGTGATCATGCGGGCAAAGGTCCGCACCTCCTGCGACAGTTCTTCAGGCGGTTCGTGATACTGGTCGAAACCCATGTCGTCCTCCCCTCAAACAGCACACCGGTGCGCAGTGCACCGGCCGCAGCCTTGAATGCGCGGGAGGCGCTATAGGTTCCGGATCACGCCACAACCAGGGCGATCAGCGGGAGCCAGCCTCAAGACACCGGCGCCGCTCCGCCCTCTGCCGTGCGCCGCGCGATGAACTCGTCCAGCACGCCTGATGTGGCGACGGCCGAGGTCGGCGGCGCGAAATCGGCAAGCACCCGCCTCCAGACACCGGTGGCGCGCTCGCTCGCCGTCTTCGAGCCGCTTTGCGTCCAGTTGCCGAAATTCGACCAGTCCGCCACCAGCGGCTCGTAGAAAGCGGTGCGGTAGCGGGCCACGGTGTGGCTGGCCGAGAAGAAATGCCCGCCCGGCTGCACCTCGGCGATAGCTTCGAAACCAATCGTGTCGGTGTCGCCGGGCGTCGCAGCACAAAGTTCAGCCACCGTCTGCAGCGCCTCGATGTCGGTGATCAGTTTCTCGAAGGAGACACTGAGGCCGCCCTCCAGCCAGCCGGCAGCATGGATGCACATCGTCGCCCCGGCCAGCACCGAGCCCCACAGCGCGAACTGCGTCTCGTGCGCGGCCTGCGCGTCGGAGATGTTGGCCGCACTGCCGCCGCCGGACCGCCAAGGCAGCCCGGTGAAGCGCGCCAGTTGGCCGGCGCCCAGCGTCGCCTTGACGTGCTCGGGCGTGCCGAAGGCGGGCGCGCCGGATTTCATGTCGACATTGGAGGAGAACGAGCCGTAGACGACCGGCGCACCCGGCCTCACGATCTGCGCCAGCGTCAGCCCGGCCAGCGCTTCGGCATGCTGCAGCGTCAGCGCGCCGGCGACCGTTATCGGCGCCATGGCGCCCGCCAGGCAGAACGGCGTGATGACGGAGACCTGCCCCGCGCGAGCGAAATCGATGATGCCTTGCGCCATCGGAATGTCGAGCTGACGCGGCGAGTTGGTGTTGATGACGGTGTAGCAATGCGCGCTTGCCAGAAACTCCTCTTCCGACAAGCCGCGCGCCAGCCGCAGCATCTCGAACCCGTCCTCGACTTGCGGCGTTCCGCGCGCGAAGACGAACGGGAGCTTGTCCGACAGCGTCAACTGCGCGCGGTTGACGGCATAGTGCCGAAAGCGGTTGTCGACATCCTGAGGTTCGATGCAGGGCCCCAGCATATGCAGCACATCGAAATGCTGCACCAGCCGCATCAGATCCTCGAAATCCGCCAGTGTTCCCGGCCGCCGGCCGCGCTCGAGATCGGTGACGTTCGGCGCCCCGCACCCGGCCAGGAAGGTCATCGAGCCGAGCTCCAGCGTCAGATCGCGGGCGCGCGAACCGGCGTAAGCGTGGATCGACTTCGGCGCCGAGGCGAGTGCCGCCGTCACCATGTCACGGCCGATGCGCACCATGTCGGTGTCTGGATCGACCAGGGCGCCGGCATTGGCAAAATGCTCACGCGCTTGCGGCAGCAGCACCTTGATGCCGAGCTCTTCCAGCACCCGCAGCGCCGTGTCGTGGATCGAAGCCACCTGGTCGTCCGAAAAGATCGGCTGCGGCAGGAACGGGTTCTTCAGCGAATGGTAATTGGGACGGCGGCTGCTTTCGCTACCGGCCTCGCCCGTGCGTCCACGCCGGCGCTCGCGCCTGCCGTCCCGTGCCGCGTCATCGACCATCGGAAATCCTCCTCATTGCCGCATTGCCTTGCCCAGGGGATCGTAGGGCGAGGCCGCGACGACACGCGCCGGCCGTTCCTCACCTACGACATGCACGGAGAGCGCGGTGCCCTCGCCCGCGAAATCGCGGTCGACCAGAGCCAGCGCCAGGCTCTTGCCGACCGTATAGCCATAGCCGCCCGAGGTGACGAAGCCGACGCGTCGGCCCTGATGCCAGACAGGCTCAAAACCGCTGGCATCGGCGTCGAGCGCATCGATTTCCAGCGTCACCAGGCATTGGCCGCTGCCGGCCTCCCGCTGTTTCAACGCTGCTTCGCGGCCGATGAAGTCGCTCTTGCCGAAAGCGATGAAGCGGTCGAGACCGGTCTGGCCCGGCGTATAGCCTTGCGTGAATTCACGCGACCAGATGCCAAAGCTCTTCTCCAGCCGCAGCGCATTGAGCGCATAGTAGCCGATTTCAGCAAGGCCCAGATCCTCGCCCGCAGCCAGCAGCGTGTCGCGCAACGTGGCGTGCATGGTCACGGGGCAACTGATTTCGAAGCCGAGTTCGCCCGCGATCGACAGCCGCGCCACACGTGCCTGCACCATACCGATGTCGAATGCGCCACAGGCCATGAACGGCAATGCTGCGCCGGAAACATCCTGATGCGTCGTGCGCTCCAGAATCTCCCGCGCATTCGGCCCCGTGAGCAGGAAGCCGCTCATCGTGTCGGAGAGGTCGGCGATGGTGACGCCCTCCGCCGCATGGCTCTCGAACCAGCGCATATGGAATTCCCGGAGATAGTAGGAGCCCATCAGCCAATAAGAGCCGCCGCCCCAGTTGAAGACGGTGAGGTCGCCCTTCAGCCGTCCGTCATGGCCGAGCATCGGCGCCAGGCCGGCCCGCCCCGCCTTCGGCAATCGGCAGGCGAGCAGCCGGTCGAGCCACGCCTCCGCACCCAGCCCCGACACCGCATAGCGCGCATAGGCCGAGATATCGACGAGGCCGGCGGCGCGCCGCACCTGCAGCGCCTCCTCGCCGACGATGTCGAAGGCGTTGGAGCGCCGCAGCGTCGTGCTCTCGGCAAATCCCATCGGCGCGAAATAGGCCGGGATTTCCAGCCCCCAGGAAGCCGTCCATTCGCATCCCGCCGCGCTCATGCCGTCATAGGCGCCGGGGCGTTTCAGCGGCCGGCCGGCGGGCAGCCGTTCATTGGGAAAGGTCATGACGAACCGGCGCGAATAGAACTGGCGCGTCGTCTGCCTGAGATATTCGCGGTTGGCGGCGAAGGCACCGTAGCGAGCGATATCCATGCCGAAGATGTCGGCCTGCGGTTCGCCGAAAATCATCCATTCGGCCAGCGACTTGCCGACGCCGCCGCCCTGGCTGAAACCGGCCATGACGCCGCAGGCGACCCAGTAGTTCTTCAGGCCGCGCACCGGCCCGACAATCGGATTGCCGTCCGGCGTGAAGGTGAAGGCGCCGTTGACCCATTTGCGGATACCGGCCGTCGCCAGGCAAGGGAAGCGCTCATGCGCCTTGGCGAGTTCCGGGCTGATGCGGTCGATGTCTTCCGGGATCAGCTCTATGCCGTAATCCCACGGCGCTCCGTCCATGTTCCAGTGCTTTGGGTTCTGCTCATAGACGCCAAGCAGCACACCCTTGCGCTCCTGCCGCAGGTATGAAAAGCCGTCGAGATCGACGGCGATGCCGATTTCCCTGTCAAGTGCTGCGATCTCCGGAATGTCATCGGTGATGAAATAGTGGTGCTCCATCGGCGTCACCGGCAGGTCGACGCCGGCCATGCGGCCGAGCTGCTTCGCCCACAGCCCGCCGGCATTGACGACATGCTCGGCGATGATGGTGCCCTGCTCGGTGATGACGTCCCAGCGCCCGTCGGCACGTGCTTTCAGCTCGACGACCCGGTTGCGCAAGATGATGTCGGCGCCGCGCTTCTTCGCAGCACCCGCATAGGCATGCGTGGTACCGTACGGGTCGAGATGGCCTTCGTTGGAATCATGCAGGCCGCCAAGAACACCGTTGACGTCGACGATCGGGCAGATCGCCTTGATCTCGTCGGGCGTGACCAGGCGCGCGGTCTCGATGCCGACCGACTGGAACACGGCCCAGGCTGATTTCAGCCACTCCCAGCGCGCGGGATCGCTGGCGATGTTGACGCCGCCCGTCATGTGCAGGCCGATATCCCAGCCGGATTCGGCCTCGATCTCCCGGTAGAGATTGATGGTGTAGTCCTGCAGCGCCGCCACATTGGGATCGGCGTTGAGCGCATGGAAGCCTGCCGCCGCGTGCCAGGTCGAACCGGCCGTCAGTTCTGCGCGCTCGATCAGCGCCACATCGCTCCAGCCGAACCGCGTCAGGTGATAGAGCACCGAGGCTCCGACCACGCCACCTCCGATGACGACTGCGCGGTAGTGCGACTTCAAGGCTTCCCCTCCACGGTTGGTCCGAAGACTGGAGTATATATCCACTGGACATAAGTGTCCAGTGCCGGCGCGCGCGCATCGTTTTTCGTCGACCGCCGGCATGCACTGCGCGCTGTCACGCAAGCATCATGTTCGCGCCGTAGACCGCGTTTCGGGGAGGCTTGCGCAACATCATCGATGTCGTACCTCTTTCAGTTTTTCGTCCCCCGGCCGCTCCGGCACATCCGTCACAAAGAGGATTATCCATGAAGCACCTGTATCGACCCGCGTCGCTTGGCGTCGCGCTGGCCTTGTTCACCGCCTTGGCGCCGGCGCTCGCCGACAGCACCGCGACCGTCGGCGGCCTCGTCAACAAGGGGCTGGTCGGCGTCGGCCGCATCCCGGCCGCTCAGCGCGACAAGTTCGGCGAGACCTTCGGCTCGGGTTCCGGCATGGCGATCGACGCATCAGGCTGGACGCATGACACCGCCGGCTACAGGGGTTCGCTCTGGCTGTTGCCGGACCGTGGCTACAATGTCGTCGGCACCACCGACTACCGGCCGCGCCTCAACACGATCGCCATCGAATTTGCTCCGGTCGCACCGGGCGCTGCACCTGCTGCCGGCCAGGAGCAGACGGGCGTCAAGGCAACGCTCGCCGACACCATGCTTCTCACCGACGACAAGGGGGCTGATGCCACAGGCCTCGACCCACTCAACGGCGTGCGCGCGGCAAGCGGCGACATGCCGATCCTGCCGCAAGCCGACAATGGCAAGCTGGCGCTCGACAACGAGGCGATCGTGCGGCTGCCCGATGGTTCGATGTTCATCTCCGACGAATACGGCCCGAAC
Source organism: Mesorhizobium sp. M7A.F.Ca.US.005.03.1.1 (assembly GCF_003997975.1). Taxonomy (NCBI): domain Bacteria; kingdom Pseudomonadati; phylum Pseudomonadota; class Alphaproteobacteria; order Hyphomicrobiales; family Phyllobacteriaceae; genus Mesorhizobium; species Mesorhizobium sp. M7A.F.Ca.US.005.03.1.1. Next base: position 18,828 of record NZ_RZRO01000065.1, on the reverse strand, counting down.
ATCTATCGGTTTTCCGCCGACGGGCATCTGCTGTCGGCAACCCAGCCACCGGCCGCCTTCGTGCCGATGCGCCACGGCACGCCGAACTTCGCCTCGGACAATCCGGGACCCGGTGCCGCCGAGCCCGATCCGAAGGACCCCGAGACCGGCCGCCAGAACAACCAGGGCCTGGAGGGAATGGCGATGACGCCGGACGGCAAGTTCCTGATCGCGGTGCTGCAATCGGCGCCCCGGCAGGATGGCGGCGATTCGCCCGCGACGCGCCAGAACACGCGTGCGCTGGTCTATGACGCGTCCGACCTCGCCCACCTCAAACTGGCGCATGAGTATGTCGTGCCGTTGCCGGTGTTCAAGGATGCCAAGGGCAAGACCAAGATCGCCGCGCAGAGCGAGATCGTGGCGCTCTCCGACAAGACCTTCCTGATGCTGGCGCGCGACAGCGGTAACGGCCAGGGGCTGAAGGGCGACACCTCGCTGGTGCGCCAGATCTTCGTCGTCGACGTCTCGGCCGCGACCGACATCGCCGGCGGCGCCTTCGATGCCGCCGACAAGCCGCTGGCGCCCAAGGGCGTGCTCGACCCGTCGGTGATGCCGGCCAAGCTGACGCCGTTCATCGACATCAACGACAAGGGCGAACTCGGCCGCTTCGGCCTGCACAATGGCGCGCCGAACGACAAGAACAACCTGTCGGAGAAGTGGGAGGCGATGTCGGTGGTCAGCGTTCTCGATCCGAAGCTGCCCGACGACTACTTCCTGTTCGTCGCCAACGACAACGACTTCCTCGCCCAGGACGGTTTTCAGGTCGGCGCACCCTACAAGGCGGAAGACGGCGCCGATGTCGACACCATGTTCCTGGTCTATCAGGTCACGCTGCCGGGTCTCGCCGGGAAGTAACGGCCACTGCACGGGCGGGCGCGCTTGGCGCGTCCGCTGGGCTCGCGGCAGGCATGAACGGGGCAGCGGCCTTTCAGCCGCGCGTTCGCAAGGGTGCATCTCGGTCCCGCCTGCGATATCATCGTGGACTGGATCCAAATCACCATCCGCCGAGTTGCCCGCCATGGACGAAAAAATGCCCGCGCGCCGGCGCACCGGCGACCTGACCAGCGGCCCGATCCCGCGCACGCTTCTGCTGTTCGCCCTGCCGGTGCTCGGCTCCAACGTGCTGCAGTCGCTCAACGGCTCGATCAACGCCGTCTGGGTCGGCCGTTTTCTCGGCGAATCGGCGCTGACCGCCACCTCTAACGCCAACCTCGTCCTGTTCCTGATCCTCGGCACTGTGTTCGGCATCGGCATGGCGGCCACCATTCTGGTGGCCCAGTCGGTCGGTGCCCGCGACCTGCCCGAGGCGCGCCGCATTGTCGGCACCAGCGCGACATTCTTCTTCCTCGTCTCGGTTGTCTTCGCGGTCTGCGGCTGGATCTGGGTTGACGCCATTCTCAACACGCTCGGCACACCGGCCGACGCCTTGCCGCTGGCGCGCTCCTATCTGCGCATCATCTTCGTCGCCGTGCCGATGATGAACCTTCTGTCCTTCGTCATGACCGTGCTGCGCGGTGCCGGCGATTCACGCACGCCCTTCTTCTTCATGGCGCTGGCCGTCGTCCTCGACATCGTGCTCAACCCATTGCTCATCGCCGGCATCGGACCGTTTCCCGAACTCGGCATCGCGGGCTCCGCCACGTCCACGCTGATCGGCCAGACGGTAAGCGTGATCGCCATCCTGATCGTTCTCTATGTGCGCAAGCATCCGCTGCGGCTGGCCGGCGCCAATCTCGCTCTGTTGCGGCCCGATCCCACCTTGCTGCGCATCGTCGTCTTCAAGGGCGTGCCAATGGGCCTGCAGATGATCGTCATTTCGGCGGCGGCACTGACGGTGATGGGCATAGTCAATTCCTACGGCTCACAGGTCGCCGCCGCCTACGGCATCGCCGCCCAGCTGTGGACCTACATCCAGATGCCGGCGCTCGCCATCGGCGCCGCGGTGTCCTCGATGGCGGCACAGAATGTCGGCGCCGGGCGCTGGGACCGGATCGGCCGCATCGCCGCCTCAGGCGTCGGCTTCAACCTCGTCCTGACCGGCGCACTGGTTGCCGTGCTGTCGGTTTTCGACCGTTCGGTGCTGAGCCTGTTCCTGAGCCGCGACAGCGCGGCGATCGACATCGCCGTCCACATCAACAATGTCGCCTCGTGGTCGTTCATCCTGTTCGGCATCACCATCGTGCTGTTTGCCACCGTACGAGCCACGGGTGCCGTGATGCCGCCGCTGATCATCCTGGTCATTTCGGTGCTGGTCGTGCGCACCGGCTTTGCCTATTTCATGCGTGGCGTGATCGGCGAGGAAGCGTTGTGGTGGAGCTTCCCGGCGGGTTCGATCAGCTCGCTTGTACTGGCGGCGGCCTACTATCGTTTCGGCCGCTGGCGCACCACGCACATGATCGAGGACAGGCCGGCCGCCGGCGAGCCGCCGGACACCGGTCTTGGCGTGCCGCGCGGACGCGCGCATCTTTCGCCTGAAACACCGAACGGCTGAAGCCAACCCGGTTCCGCTGGACCGCTCCAGGCCCTCAACGCCGTTGTTGTTTCAGCCCAAAAGCCAGCGCCACCAACGCAAACACCACGATCATGCCGGCGAACGCCAGGCTGGCAGCGACGGGACTGGCATAGGTCGAAACGATGCCGATGCCGATGACGGGCAAGGCGTTGCCGACAAAGCAGCAGATGAAGAAGCTGGACACCACTTCGGCGCGACGATCCTTGGGCGCGATCTCGTTCACCACTTGCAGGCCGCCACGGTAACCAAGCGCCGCCGCAACGCCGCAACAGGCCGTCGCAGCAACCATCAGTGCCATCGAGGCCAATATCTGCGCCGCCATCACCAACGAGACGCTTGGGATCATCAATGCCAGCGCAGCCAGCATCGCCTTGTTGCTCTTCATGTGCATCAGAACGACAATGCTGATCGCGGTGACGATCGCCAGCTCGAAGAACAGCGCGCCGGCGACGGCATGGTTGGTCTCATGCAGCTGCTGCGCCAGGATGCTCGGCGCCAACGCGGCGTAGAACCCGACCAGCGCCATCGCGCCGAAGCCGGTCACCGCCGGCGCGACGAAGCGCGCACGGATTTCCTCCGGGACGGAAAGTCGCGGCCGCAAGGAGATCCGCCCGAGGCCGCCCGGCTTCGACACCGTTTCGCGAGTGCGCCAGACCAGGATCGTCACCACCACAAGTGCTGCCAGATAGACGATGAAGATCAGCCGCAACGGCCATGGCTCGTATTCAGCCAGAAATCCCGAAATCAGTGCGCCGAGGCCGAGGCCGAGGAAGTTGGTGCTGGTGGCAATCACACTGGCGCGCGACTTGTCCGCGCCGGGAAGAAGCTCGGCAATCCACGCGGTTCCGGTCCCCGCGCCGACGCCGATGCCAAGCCCGCTCAGGATGCGGGCGACGTCGAGCGAGACGACGTTTACGGCAAACAGGAAGACAAGCGCACTGACGATGGCGACGAGCATGGCCGCCAGGCTCGCGGGCCGGCGTCCGACAATATCGGAGACGCTGCCCAACATCAGAAGTGCCGCCAGATTGCCGACGACATACACGGCGTAGATCAGCGTCAGGGTGATTTGTGAAAAGCCGAATTGCTGCTTGTAGACGATGTAGAGCGGCGTCAGCACCGTGCTGCCGGCAAACAGCACCGCAATCATCGCGGCGACGGTGGGGATTGCGAGAGCATCGCCACCTGCCCCTTCGTGCGTATGTGCAAAATCGCGAATGGCCATGGCCAACCTCGTCACCAATTTCGGGGATCGAGGGGTCTAACGCGGTTTCATCCACGACGTTCCCGCCGACAGGCAGGCTCCTGACAGCACGGTGGACATTGCCTGAGCGGGATATCCGCCGGCTGAACAGGCTCGGATCGGGGCCAGCGGCTCATCTATCGTTCAACCGGTCGGCCTTACCTGCAAGGAAAGCCGGGCGCGATCTTGCACTTGCCGGGACGCGGCCTGTGCGGCGGCCGATGGTGCGGAGGACGGTGCGGCTTGTGCCAGTGTGGCGGCCGATGCGGCGGACGCACGATGATGATTGGCGGGCGAACGATCTGTGAGCGTTCGAGATAACCGGCGCTGGCCCAGCCGCTCACGCCACCGCCATGGATTCTACACCAGCCCGGCTGGCAGCCGGTGACATTGACTCTGAAGCCGGCGGGCAGCGTTCCCACTTTGGCGTATCCCGCTCCCGGCCCGCTGCGGACGTTGAGGTTGGTCGAGGTGTGAGCGCTGTAGGCGAAGGCCGCGGCGGACGTCCCGAACACCGCGGCCATGATGGTCGCGGCCACAAGCAGAAAACGAAATCTCATCAGTCCCCTCCATTCGAATCCCGGCCGTTCACCTGCTCCGGCCAAGATTGCCCTGCAAGAGGAGCGGCCAAGCCAAGAAAAGTCAACAGGTGGGCGGCCGTAACCGTCCTGGCCAACGGGACTGATGCCGGATTTTCCTTGGACATGGTTGAGGAATTTCACGGTTGCCATTTATTGGCTCCTCAACATCCGCTAGCGTTTACTCTCTTTCGACAATTCATCACGGGCAAAGGTGGGATCCATGGGCAAAGGCAGGGTCGAGGCATTCACCGATGGCGTCGTGGCTATCATCATCACCATCATGGTGCTTGAGTTGAAAGTGCCGCATGGCGAGGATTTCTCCGCCTTGGTGCCGTTGTGGCCGATCTTCTTCTGCTACGTGCTGTCCTTCATCAATGTCGGCATCTACTGGAACAATCTGCACAACATGTTCCACACCGTTCAGCGGGTCGACGGGCGCGTGCTGTGGGCGAACCTCAATCTGCTGTTCTGGCTGTCGCTGATGCCGGTGACCACAGCCTTCATGGGCGAGAACCACTTTGCGCCGGTGCCGGTAGCAGTCTATGGCACCGACCTCGCGCTATGCGCCATCGCCTACACCATACTCGCCGCCGCGCTGCATCGCCTGCACGGCAATGATACCGCCTTTGCCAAGGCGCTGGGTAATGACCGCAAGGGGAAGCTCTCGCTGGCTGTCTATATCGTGGCCGTCGTGCTGACCTTCGTCAGCCAGTGGATCGGCGTCGCGCTCTATGTGCTGGTCGCGATGATATGGCTCGTACCGGATAGGCGCTTTGCGCGGGTGATCGAAAAGTAGCTGTCTTCACACATTTTCAAGGCAGAGCGCTGCACGGCTTTCCCAGAGTTGCCCTACTTGCGCATCGCTTTCAGTTTTTCCGCCACCGATGCGGCGAGGTCGGCATAGAGCTCCTCCAGCCGTTCCGCGGCCTTGATGATCGAGAAATCATGGCCGAATTTTTCCAGCGCCATGCGCAGTTTCTCGACGAACTCGGCTTGTTTCTCCAGCGCGGAAAAGAGTGTCTTCACCTGCGCTTCGCTGATGTCGGGATTGGCCAGCATCTGCGGCACCTCGCGGCCCATCTGGTCGCCAATGGCGGTCTGCTCCTTCAGAATTGCAACCCAGTCCGTCAATCAGGAACCTCCGTTTGTCCCCAGGCCTAAATCTCTTTTGCGGGGACAAGGGGCAACATGCGCAGCCTCGGCCGGACTGGTCAACCCGACAAGACGAGCAGAGGCTTGCACCGGCCCGTTCCGGCGCTAAGTTCGGCGCCATCGAACAAGGAATCCATCGCCCATGATCACCGACGCCGAGATCCAGACCGCCCTGCCCGCGCTTGCTCCAGGCAATGCCGCCGTGATCACCGGCGCTGCCAGCGGCATCGGTCTGGCGGCCGCCAAGCGGCTTGCATTGCTAGGCATGAAGATCGTGCTGGCCGACATTGGCGGCGCGCGGCTTGACGACGCCTCGCGCGCCGTTTCCGCGATTGCCGGCGACGGTGCCGTGCTTGCCGTCGCCGCCGACGTTTCGAAGGCGGATGAGGTGGACCGTCTCGCCGAGAGGGCGTTCGGCGCCTTCGGCGGCGTGTCGCTGCTGATGAACAATGCCGGCGTGGGCGACAACCCCGGAAAGCCGTGGGAAAACCGCGATGCCTGGAAACGGCTGCTGGACATCAATTTCTGGGGCGTTGTGCATGGCGTGGAGGCCTTCGCGCCGCGCATGCTGGCCTCGGCCAGGCCGGGTCTGATCGTCAACACAGGCTCCAAGCAAGGCATCACCACGCCGCCCGGCAATCTTGCCTACAATGTCTCCAAGGCAGGAGTGAAAGCCTTCACGGAAGGCCTGGCGCACGCGTTGCGCAACGAACCCGGCGCCCATGTCGCTGCCCATCTGCTGATCCCCGGCTTCACCTTTACCGGTCTGACCGAGGGTGCGACGGAAAAACCGGCCGGCGCCTGGACCGGCGAACAGGTTGTGGATTTCATGCTGGAATCCCTGACCAGGGGAGATTTCTACATCCTGTGCCCGGACAATGAGGCGGCCCGGCCGCTGGATGAAAAGCGCATGGCCTGGGCGATCGGCGACATCATCGAGAACCGCCCCGCTTTGTCGCGCTGGCATCCGGACCACAAAGGCAGTTTCGCAGCCTTCATGAAAGGCTGATCTTCAGGCCGCTTGCTTTTTCGACCCGCGCTTCTGTGCCACGGCCTTCTTCGCCGCGATGTCGGCGATCTGTTCGTCATGCCGCTTTGCCGCACGCTCGCATTTGGCGCGGATTTCCTCGACTTCGGATTCGGTCAGATGCTCGATGCCGATGAAGTGGTTGTGGCCCTTGCCGACCCGGATCAGTTCGTCGAGCTTGGCCTGGATCGCCGCGCCGTCGCGGTTCTGAGTGTTCTGGATCAGGAAGACCATCAGGAAGGTGATGATGGTCGTGCCCGTGTTGATGACGAGTTGCCAAGTGTCCGAAAAGCCGAAGAACGGACCGCTCACCCCCCAGGCGATGATGATGAGGCAACAGACGGCGAATGTCGGCGGCAGGCCGGCTATGCGGGCGACCCAGTTGGCAACCTTGGTGAAATGCTTTTCCATCTATCGGAATCCTCGACGCTGCGGCGCGATGAGAAACAATCAGCGACCGCTTCAGGTTCCCGATGCGAACAAATACCTCAGGTACAATTGCCTACACGCATAGGGAGAATAGTCTGGAAAACACACCTTATGGGTTCAATGCCACAGTACTCCTGCAGGCAAGAGTGCCTGTTCCTTCCGCTTCACAGCGGTTTACCTCCAGCCCCTTCCGCTGCGCCACCCCCGCATGGCGGAAGGGGTTTCAGTCCGGAGAGCGCGGAGCATGGTTTCCCGAAAGCGCCGACCGGCAGAAGGACAGACGGTCGCTCCACTTTCCCGCAGATTGCTTGGCAGCGCCGGCCTAGGCCTGCTGATGGCCTGCGCGGCCGTGACCGCCAGGGCAGAACCATCAACAGCACCGGCTGCCGAAATAGCGACCGATCCGACAATCACCGGCAGTCTCGAAAGGCATTGGACCAACAACGCGCTGGACAGCGACCATGCGGTCAAGGACTGGTACACACTGTTGCGCGGTTCGCTGCAGCAGCAATGGGGCGACAACGACGCCAACGCGAAATTCAGCGCGGACTTCCAGGTAACGCATTACGACAAGACGTCGATCGAGGACGACCGCGGATTGTCGCTGTCGGCCGAGGCCTTCCGCCGGCTCGGCCCGGGTCTCGAACTGAGGGGATCGCTGAGCTATCGCGTCTCCAGCACCGGCGACAATCTGGATATCGGCCCGCTGACGCTGGGTACGCGGGAGTTCAAGCAGGTCTTCGGCGCCCAGACACAACTCGGCATCGACCTCGGCAACGCCACATCGCTGATCCTCGAGGCCGCCGACAGCTACGAAAAGCTCGGCGCGACGCATTTCCAGGAAGATCTCATCTTGCCGGCGAAGCTGCATGCCGACCGCAATCTCTTCCAGTTGGCGGCTCGGGTCACCCGAACAGTTGGCCAGCTTGCCTTCGGCGCGTCCGCGTCTGCGCTCTTCGCCAGCGTCGAGGAAATCGGTTACCCGCCGCTGTTCCTGTCGTTCAACGCCTATACGCTGCGCGCCGAGGCGGCCTACAAGGCCACCGATGGTTCGACGCTCGGCGTGGCCTTGGGTGCGCAGTTCCTGCGCGGCGCCGATAACATCTACCAGCGCTGGCGTCCGACCTGGCAAGTCACCTTCGGCAAGCCTCTGCCGCACGGCTTCGAGCTGCGCGGCACCTATTTCGGCCGCTACGAAACGTCCGAAACCGACGACCCCCTGGCTTCGTGGCTGCAGCGCGCGGAACTGGAACTTGGCATGAAGGTGCGCGAAAACCTCGGCATCGCTTCCGGCATCTTCTATGAGCTCAAGGACAATTTGCTCTACGAGAACCAGGAGCGCCGCAAGGGCGTCTATGCCGAAGCGACGTACAACGCGACCAAATCGATGGCCATTGTCGTTCGCGTCGACGTTTCCGAGACCTTCAAGACCGTGATCGACGAGCGCGAACACACGGTCGATGCATTTGTGGGCCTGCGGGCGAAGATCTAGCTCATTCCCGCGCTTGACTGGGTAGGCCCACAAGCGGAGGCAGGAGGGTGTTGAAGACCCTCCTGCCCACGACACGTGACATAAGGATGCCCGTGACTTTCCTGCTCAGTGACGGCCGCCCAGCTTGTAGCTGTTGCCGCCAAGGACATTGACGCCGATACCGCTGAGAACGCCGGTAAGGACGTTGGTCTTGTTGCCGTTCAGAATGCCCTGGACGACATTGCCGCTCAGGATGTTGTTGCCACTCAGGATGCCATTGAGCGCGGTCACCTGGCCGACACCGATGGACGGCGACACATTGATCAGGCTACCCGAGCTACCTCCCCAGCCGCCGGCATAGGCGCCGACAGTCGAGAACGAAACCATAGCAGCGGTGAGTACAAAAGCGAACTTCTTCATGACTTCTCTCCATTGTTGCTAGTAGTGTTTTCTTCGACTTCTTACGACTTACCCCCGAAACGAGTAGTGCATTTTGCCGAAAGTCTTGCAACCTTGGAGTGTTTAATTTCACGGATACAATCCGTTTTCCATTTCTTAACTTTAATATTTTACGTTAAGAAAATTGGTTACCGTCGACGTCTTGAGCTGGTCAGACGGCGTCGTTTTCCCAACGATCGAGGAATGCTTCGATCGGCATTGCCTGCATGTCGGGAACCGCTCTGGCGAGCTTTTCGACCGGCCAGTTCCACCAGGCGAGAGCTTCGATCCGCGCCGCGATATCCGGAGCGAAGCGTGGCCGGAGAGCCTTCGCCGGCACGCCGGCGACGATCGCGTAGGGCGGCACATCACGCGTCACCACTGCGTTGGCGCCAACCACCGCGCCATTGCCGATGGTGACCCCGGGCATGATCACCGCGCCGTGGCCGATCCAGACATCATGGCCGATGGTCACGGCTTTCGCCTGCCGCCGTTCGCGGAAGGCGGCATCGACGCCCAGCCAGCGAAAATACTCGTTCGGCCGGTAGCTGAGCTTGTGCTGGGTCAGCCGCTCTATGGGATGCTCCAGCGCATTGATGCGGCTGTTGGCGGCGATCGAGCAGAATTTGCCGATCGTCGTGTAGATCGCTTCCGAATGGCGTTCGAAATAGGAGAAGTCGCCGACGGTGACCTCGCGAAGCACCACCCGCTCGCCGATCGAGGCATAACGCCCAAGCTTGCACGCCTTCAACTCCGCGGTCGGATGGATGCGTGGCTCGGGGTCTTTCGGGACGAGATCTTCGGAACGGTCCATGCCGGCGGCTTTACCCCTAGGCGATTGGTCCCGCAAGCGGGGCCAATCGTCCGTCAGATCGTTTCCCGGCAAGGATTCGCCCAGGCGATTGGTCCCGCAAGCGGGGCCAATCGTGCGCCCGGGAAGGAACTGAATCGCCTATTGCGGCTTGCCTTTGCTCCACACCACGTTCTGGCCGTAGAGCGGCACGGTGGTGACCGACATTTTCGCCGAGCCGTTCTGCACCTGGCGCGAATGCGAGAGATAGATCAGCGTCTCGTTGGCCTTGTCGTAGATACGGTTCACCACCTGCTTCTTCCAGATCAGGCTGATGCCTTGCTTGAACACTTCCTCGCCGCCCTCGCTCATGTCGATGTCGCCGATGGTGATCGGGCCGGTCTGGCGGCAGGAGATCGAGGAATCGGACGGATCCTCGAACCAGTTGCCCTTGTGCAGGCGATCGATGATGCCGCGATCGAAATAGGAGACGTGACATGTCACGCCCTCCACCTTGGGGTCCTTGATCGCCTCGACGATGATGTCGTTGCCGAGCCAGTCGACGCCGACCTTGCCGACTTCATCGGCCACGGCGGCCCCGGCACCTAGGACAACGCACGCGGCCAAGGCACCGCCGATCAGTCTTCGCCCAATCAGTCCGTGCCCAATCAGTCGTTGCAAGGGACCCTCCTGCGGTTCGAGTTGCCGGTCACAGGTGGGGCGAGCGGCCCGGCTTTGCAAGCAGATAGGTCGACACCGCAGCGGTTGCGGCAACGCGGCACTTTGCCTGTGCGGGGCCGAACCGCTAAGACTGTCGCACAGGCGCGGCATTGAGCCGGCGCGACGATTTCTGCAGACGGACTTTTCTGATGATGCGTTCTATCCTGGTCGGTATTCTCGTCCTGATGGCGGCCGGCATCGGCTGGCTGACTTTCGACTGGTATCGCGGCCACTATGGCGGCGAGCCATTCGGGGCCGCCTTTACTCTGGTCGACCAGAAAGGCGCGCCGATCACCGAAGCCGCCTTCCGGGGCCAGCCCAGCGTCGTCTTCTTCGGCTTCACCCATTGCCCCGAGGTCTGCCCGACCACGCTGTTCGAACTGGCCGGCTGGCTGAAGACGCTCGGCGACGACGGCAAGAACCTGCACGCCTATTTCGTATCGGTCGATCCGGAGCGCGACACGCCTGAGGTGATGAACGCCTATGTCAGCAATTTCTCCGACCGTATCGTCGGCATCACGGGCGCTCCGGACAAGGTCCATGCCATGGCCAAGTCGTTCGGCATCTATTGGAAGAAGGTCGACACGGGCGACGGCGACTACACGATGGATCATACCGCCTCGGTGCTGCTGCTCAACGCCAAGGGCGATTTTGCCGGCACAATCGCCTACGGCGAAAGCGCCGATACGGCCATCGCCAAGCTGAAGCGGCTGGCGGCGAAAGGCTGATTACCATTTCATGACCCAGACGCGCCTTTACTTCACCACCGGAAAGATCGAGTCCGTCAGCATTTTCGCGGCGCTTGAGGCGGCCTTCGAGGAAGAGGGGCTGCCGATCGCCGTGCTGGAGGTCGACGAGGACAAGGACATCCACGAAGTATCGCTCTATGCCGATGGCGACGTCGATGCGGTCGAGACCCGCTTGAAGGACATCCTTGCCGGCCTTTCCCTGTCGAAGCCGATCGAGCGCGAGCCCCTGCCCGACATCGACTGGGTGGCGCATTCGCTGGAAGAGCTGAAGCCGGTGCGTGCCGGACGTTTCTTCGTCCACGGCGCACATGACCGCAGGAAACGCCACAGCGGCGAACTCGCCATCGAAATCGAAGCCGGCCTCGCCTTCGGCACCGGCCATCACGGCACCACCGCCGGCTGCCTGGAAATGCTGGAAAGAGTGGTCCGGCGCGAACACCCGCGCAATGCGCTCGACCTCGGCACCGGCAGCGCGGTACTGGCGATCGCCGTCGCCAAGCTGGCGCACATTCCGGTGCTGGCCACCGACATCGATCCGGTGGCGGTGCGGGTGGCTGCCGCCAATGCGCGGCTCAACCACGTCAAGGCACTGGTGGAAACAGCAACCGCGCCCGGCTTTCACCATCCGATCTTCGGCAAGCGCGCGCCCTTCGATCTGATCGTCGCCAACATATTGGCGCGGCCGCTGATGCGGCTGGCGCCGCAAATGGCCCATCATATCGCACTTGGCGGCTCGATCGTGCTGTCGGGCATCCTCGAGCGCCAGCGGGACGCGGTCATCTCGGCCTATGTCGGCCAGAATTTCCGCCATGTCAGAACCTTGCACCGCGAGGGCTGGGTGACGATCCACCTGAAGCACTAGACCGGCACCGACCGAGCCTGGACCAAATTCCCCCAGTTGTCAGTCCGGCGATGCTGTAGCAGGTTGCACGCAGCCGGAAATCGATTCCGATTTCCGCGACCGTACGTTACGGTTGCGCGGACTGCAGGAGACCCGCCATGTTCCAGACCTTCGATTCCGCGGGCGACCCGGCCGTCGGCGAACCGCGCGTGGCGCTGCTGCGCCAATGGCTTGAAGCCAACGGGCTGGACGGCTTCATCGTCCCGCGTGCCGACGAGCATCAGGGCGAATATGTCGCCGATCGTTCGGCGCGGCTGAAATGGCTGACCGGCTTCAGCGGCTCGGCCGGCGTCGCCATCGTCCTGCGCGATCGCGCCTTCGTCTTTGTCGACGGGCGCTACACGCTGCAGGTGCGCAGCGAGGTCGATCTCGACGTCTTTTCGATCGAAAGCCTGGTCGACAATCCCCCGGCAGTCTGGCTGAAAGACAATCTCGGCAAGGGCGCACGACTCGGCTTCGATCCATGGCTGCACACGATCAGCGAGGTCAAGGCGCTGCAGGCCTCAGTCGACAAGAACGGCGCCGTACTGGTGCCGCTCGACAAAAACCCGATCGACATCATCTGGAAGGATCAGCCCGACGCGCCGGTGGCCCCGGTCGAGCTCCACCCGATCGGCTTTGCCGGCGAGCTCGCCAAGGACAAGCTGGCGCGGCTGGCGGCGGCGATCGCCAAGGACGGCGCCACCCATGCGGTGCTGACCGACCCCTCCTCCATCGCCTGGGCCTTCAACATCCGTGGCGGCGACGTGCCGCACACGCCGCTGGCGCTCGGCTTCGCCATCCTCGCCGCCGATGGGTCGCACCAGCTTTTCATGGATAAGCGCAAATTCTCGCGCCAGGTCGCCGCCTACCTCACCCAGCTCGCCGAGCCGCATGAGCCCGGCGAATTCGAAGCCGCGATCACAGCGCTTGCCAAGAGTGGCGCGAAAATCGCGCTCGACCCGGTGCTGGCGGCTGACCGGCTGCGCATGCTGGTCGAGGACAATGGCGGCGCCGTCATTGCAGCAGCAGATCCTGCCCGAATCCCGCGCGCCACCAAGAACCAGGCCGAGATCAACGGCTCGCGCGCCGCGCATCGCCGTGACGGTGCGGCCGTGGCGAAATTGCTGTGCTGGCTGGAGCGGCAAAAACCCGGCTCGCTCGACGAGATCGCTGTCGTCACCAGGCTGGAGGAACAGCGCCGGCGGACCGGCGAGGAAACCCAGATGCCGCTGCGCGACGTCTCCTTCGACACCATTTCGGGCGCCGGCCCGAACGGCGCCATCATGCATTACCGCGTGTCGCGCGCCACCAGCCGCAAGCTGCAGGCCGGCGAGCTGTTCCTGCTCGATTCCGGCGCGCAGTATCAGGACGGCACCACCGACATCACCCGCACCGTGCCGATCGGCCAGCCGACGCAGGAGATGCGCGAACGCTTCACCCTGGTGCTGAAAGGCATGATCGGCATTTCCACCTTGCGCTTTCCCGCCGGCACGCGCGGCTCCGAGATCGATGCCGTCGCGCGCATGGCGCTGTGGAAGCACGGCTGCGACTTCGCCCACGGCACCGGCCATGGCGTCGGCTCGTATCTGGCCGTGCATGAAGGCCCGCAGCGTATCGCCCGCACCGGCACCGAAAAGCTGCTCGAAGGCATGATGCTGTCCAACGAGCCCGGCTACTACAAGGAAGGCTCCTACGGCATCCGCATCGAGAACCTGATCCTGGTGACGCCGGCGCAAGAGATCGAGGGCGGCGACATCGCCATGCACGGCTTCGAGACGCTGACGCTGGCGCCGATCGATACCAGGCTGGTGCAGTCGGACCTTCTGACGCGTGACGAGCTGCATTGGCTGGACTCGTACCACGCGCGCGTGCTGGCCGAAATCGGCCCGATGCTCGACGGCGAAACGCTGGCCTGGCTGGAGAAGGCCACCGCGCCGCTGCCGCACGACGCGAAGATCTGATTTTCTGAGGCGCCGAGGGCGTGGCGGAATTCAGGTCAGGACGAGCCGAAAACGATGGGTTCCGTGAACCGGAGCGGAGCGTACTTTTGGGTACGTGAGCTCAGTTCTACCGCGACGCGGTAGAACGGGGAAGCGCAGGAAGCCGCCGTTTGCAGGCCGTCATCACCTGAATATCGATACGCCCTACCCGACGAACTGCCGCGCCACGATCAATACCGCCGCGCCCGCCAAAAACATCGCCATCAACCCACCGCGCAGCGAAACCACGGCGGTGACCACCAGTGCGGCCCATTCCGCCGGGCCGGCGTTCAACAGCTCGGGCGCTACCAGCGTCGTCAGCACCGCCGCCGGCACGGCATTGAGGCCGGCCTCGACGCGGGGATGGATGGTATCGAAGCGCGATATCACCAGGTGCCCGCCGATGCGCGTCAGATAGGTCGCGATTGCGCCGGCGATAATGATCCAGAAGGTCGTGCTCATGGCCGTGCCTTTACGCCGCTATGGTGGGGAGGCAGGATGACCGCCAGCAGCACACCGGCAACAGCGCCAATCGAGACATGCCAGGGCGAGCCCACGGTCTTGTAGGCGATGATGGAGGCGGCAGCGCTGGCAATGACCACCGGCAGCCACAGAGGCCGCTTGCGGAAGCCCAGCACGAGACCGAGGAAATAGATCGGCAGCAGGAAATCGATGCCCAGCGCGTGCGTGTCGGGGATCAGCTTGCCGAACAGCGCACCAAGCGCGCTTTCGACGATCCAGAACAGATAGACAGGCAAGCCAAGTCCCAGATACCAGGCAAAGCCGACCGTCTGGCCGGATTGCGCCCTCGCCTCGGCCACCGCGAATTGCGGATCGGTGAGGATGAAATAGCCTAGTACCTGCTGGATGACAGGCCAGTGCGCGATGCGCCGGCCGATGCCGGCGGAATAGAGCACGTGGCGGAAATTGACGGCGAAGATCGACAGCACGATCAGCCACGGCGCCACATGCTGGCCGAACAGCTGGATGCCGACCATCTGGCTGGCGCCGCCATAGACCAGCGCACTCATCAGAAAGGCTTCCAGGACCGAGAAGCCATTGTCCACGGCGAGCGCGCCGAACAGCACCGCAAACGGCGCCGAGGCCACCACCACAGGCATCGACAGCCGCACGCCTTGCCAGAAATCGCTTCTGTCGCCGCTCTCGGAAATTACGTCCGTCGCCATCAACCACTCCTGATGCATGTCGCCCAAAAGGGGGATAACGACATGCACAACAACAAGGGAAGCGCGGTATGTAGGTGGCGCGGCTTGCCGTGTCACACGAATTCGCTTGAGCCAAACGATCAGCGGAAATGATCGCTGGATCGGCTGAGTTAGACGCTTATTCCTTCAGGATCTTGCCCTCGATCGCCCTGCCCCAGTCGAGCAGCGGCTTGGCGCGCAAGGTGAAATCGACGAGCTCGTCGACCAGATCAGCCGTATGGATTCCCGCGGGATCGATAACATGCTGGACGACAAAATGCCGGTTGCGGATGGCGGCGACAAGGTCGGGATCGCTGATTTCCTCGAAGCCGCGTGGCGTACGCTTCATACGGCCTTCGGTCTCGAGTTCAAGCCGGTTCTTCTTCAACGCCGCCACCAGGGCGCGAAACCTGTCCGGCTTCGTCGCGATGGCTTTGCGCATCGCCAGCAGCAGCGCCGGCTCCGGCTGCCACCAGGCAATGTCGGCGAAGCAGCGCTCAAGCCCGACATGGACGTAGAACACGCCCTGCTCCATCTTGGTGCCGTCGGGCGACAGGATGGCAGACAAATGCCTGTTGTAAGGCCGCTTGTCCTTGGCGAAGCGCACGTCGCGGTTGATTCGGAACAGCGACTTCTTGCGGTCGCCGCGCAGGCCGAGACCCGCCTTTGCGAAGCGCTCGGTCAGCGTGTCGACGAGATCACTGAGCGGATCGCGCAATTCCTGTTCGAACAAGTCACGGTTCTCCAAAAACCACTCTCGGCTCTGGTGGAAATCCAGCGCCTTGAGGAACGGAATGGCTTTTGGGCCGAACCCTTTGAATGCGCCGTCCATCAGGCCTTGCCGATCCGCGCCAGCCAGGCATCTTCGTCGATGACCTCGATGCCGAGTTCGCTGGCGAGCTTGAGCTTGGAGCCGGCACCCGGCCCGGCGACCACCAGATCCGTCTTCGCCGAAACCGAGCCCGCGACCTTGGCGCCGAGGCGCTCCGCCATCGCCTTGGCCTCGGAGCGTGTCATCTTTTCCAGCGAGCCGGTGAAGACGACCGTCTTGCCGGCGACCTCGCTGTCGGCCGAGACGTTGACGATATACGGCTTCGGCTTGACTTGGCGGAGCAACGCATCAAGCACGTCGTCATTGCGCTCATTGCCGAAGAAGTCGCGCAACGCGTCGATCACGGTATCGCCGATACCGTTGACCGAGGGGAAGACACTGTGCGGATCTTCCGCTGCCGCTGTTTCCTTGCCCACGCGGATCAGTTCCTCGATGGTCGAGAAGGTGCGGGCAAGCACAGCCGCCGTCGTTTCGCCGATATGGCGGATGCCGAGCGCGAAGATGAAACGGTCGAGTTCCGGCTCGCGGCGTGAGTCGATGGCCGCGAACAGCTTGTCGAG
This sequence comes from Mesorhizobium sp. M7A.F.Ca.US.005.03.1.1, assembly GCF_003997975.1. Taxonomy (NCBI): domain Bacteria; kingdom Pseudomonadati; phylum Pseudomonadota; class Alphaproteobacteria; order Hyphomicrobiales; family Phyllobacteriaceae; genus Mesorhizobium; species Mesorhizobium sp. M7A.F.Ca.US.005.03.1.1. Next base: position 2,218 of record NZ_RZRO01000065.1, on the reverse strand, counting down.
GCCCTCATAATTGCGGTCCTCGACGCTGCGCACGTTCTTGCGCGTCTTGCCCGATGCGGCCTCGCGCTGCCTCGCCTGTTCCTCGCGCCGTTCCGCCAGCGCCCTGGTGACAGCCGGACGGCGATCCCTGAGCGTGAAGATATCGGCGGCGGTCCTGATCAATCCCGCGTTGAAGAACGTGTCTATGTTCTCCGCGCCGAGGCCTTCGATGTCCAGGGCACCGCGCGACACGAAGTGGCGCAATCCTTCCACCGCCTGCGCCGGGCAGATCAGCTCGCCGGTGCAGCGGCGGCGGGAATCCTCCTTGCCGGTCTTCTCGTTGATCTCGCGCGTCGCCGGCGAGCCGCAGATCGGACAGGTGTGCGGGAATTCGTACGGCACGGCATCGGCCGGCCGCTTGTCGATGACGACGCTGACGATCTGCGGAATGACATCGCCTGCCCGCTGGATCACGACCGTATCGCCGATGCGCACGTCGATGCCGTCGCGGATCGGCTGGCCGGTCGAGTCCAGGCCCTTGATGTAATCCTCATTGTGCAGCGTGACGTTCTCGACCACGACGCCGCCGACCGTGACCGGCGCCAGCCGCGCGACCGGCGCCAGCGTACCGGTACGGCCGACCTGGATGTCGATCTTCTGAACGGTCGTCATCGCCTGTTCGGCCGGAAATTTATGCGCGATCGCCCAGCGCGGTTCGCCGGTGACGAAGCCCCAGCGGCGTTGCAACTCCAGCTGGTCGACCTTGTAGACGACGCCGTCGATATCGTAGCCGAGCGCGGAGCGCTGCTCCTCGATCCGATGATAATGCGCGATCAACTCCTTGGCCGATTTCGCCCGCACCATCAGCGGACTGATCTTGAACCCCCACTCGGCGAATTTCTGCACCGAATCATACTGGGTCGGAGCCGGATCCGCTGTCGTGTAACCCCAGGCATAGGCGAAGAATTTGAGGTTTCGGCTGGCGGTGACGGACGGATCCTTCTGGCGCAGCGACCCGGCCGCCGTGTTGCGCGGATTGACGTAGTCCTGGCCGCCGACGGCGGCCGAGCGCTGCTTCAGCGCCTCGAATTCCGCATAGGTCATGTAGACCTCGCCGCGTATCTCGATGGTTTCGGGCCAGCCCGAGCCTTTCAGCTTTGCAGGGATGTCGGCGATGGTCTTCAAATTGGCGGTGATGTCTTCGCCGACGGCGCCGTTGCCACGCGTTGCGCCCTGCACGAACACACCGTTTTCGTAACGCAGCGAAGCCGATAGCCCGTCGATCTTCGGTTCGGCCGTGAACGCAATGTCGAGTTCCTTGTCGCGATCGAAGAACCGCCGCCCGCGTTCGATGAAATCCGTGACATCATCGTCGGTATAGGCCTTGGCAAGGCTGAGCATCGGCACGGCATGGCGCACCTTGGTAAAGCCTTCCGCGGGCGCTGCTCCGACCCTGAGCGATGGCGAATCCTCGCGCACCAGCGCCGGAAAGCGCTCCTCGATGGCAAGGTTGCGCCGCGCCAGCGCATCATACTCGGCATCGGTGATAACAGGCGCATCTTCGGTATGGTAGCGCCGGTCGTGCTCGGCGATCTCTTCCGCCAGCCGCTTCAGCTCGGCTTCGGCCTCGCTCTCACTGAGCGAATCGACAGGTTTTTCAGCCATGCTTTCCTTCCCCGGACGGTGGCCCGCCACAATAGATCAGGATTTTGGGAAAATCATTCCTGAACAGCAGGATGGAGCCATATCCTGACTCGATCCCTGACACCTGTTGTTCTTATGCGGCCGTGGTGTTTTCACGCAGCAATCGCTCGGCGGCGGCGCGCGCCTCGTCGGTGATGGTGGCGCCGGCCAGCATGCGCGCGATCTCTTCCTGCCGCGCCGGCCGGTCCATCTCGGCAATGCCGGTGGCGACACGGTCGGTGGTGCCGGATTTGGAGATCAGGAAATGCGTCGCCGCGCGTGCCGCGACCTGTGGCGCATGCGTCACCGAGAGCACCTGGACGCGCTTCGACAGCCGCGCCAGCCGCTGGCCGATCGCGTCGGCGACAGCGCCGCCCACCCCAGTATCGATTTCATCGAAAACCAGCGTCGGCGCCGAGCCGCGGTCGGCCAGCGCGACCTTCAACGCCAGAAGGAAGCGCGAAAGTTCGCCGCCGGACGCCACTTTCATCATCGGCCCGGGCCGCGTGCCTGGATTGGTGCGCACCCAGAATTCGATCTGGTCGATGCCCTCTTC
>NZ_RZRO01000064.1:0-39225 GCF_003997975.1 Mesorhizobium sp. M7A.F.Ca.US.005.03.1.1 | reverse complement strand
GAGCGTCGGCGGCACGCCGACATGGTCGCGGAAAAAGCGCGAGAAATTGCCTTGCGTGGTGAAGCCGAGATTGCAGGCGACGGAGATCAGCGGTTCCTGCGACCATTGCAGCTGCCGCACCGCTTCCTCCATGCGCAGCGTGTTCCAGTAGACATTGGGCGTCAGATTGGTCTGTTCCTTGAACAAAGCGAAGAAATGCGGTCGCGACAGGCCGACGCTGCGCGCCACGTCGTCGAAGCAGATGCGCTCGCAGACATTGGCTCTCATCAACTGGATTGCCTTGCGGACACGAAAATCCTGCATGGTGTTGATGCGGACACGGGCCTCCTGCGGCGCCGAGGCGTCGGCGGCGTCGAGCACGCTATCGATGAAACGCTCGATCTCGTAGTTGGCGATATCGTCGACGCTCTCATTGTCGCTGAGGTGGTCGAGCAGATTGGCGGCGGCCTGATGCAGCCACGGTTCCAGCGTGATCGCGGCTTGTGAAAACAGCGGCGCCGACGAAGGCAGGTCGCGGCGGCGCCGCGCCCAGTCGGGATCGATGTAGAAGGCGAGAAACAGACCGGGCGTCCCGTTTTGCGACAGAACATGGCTGTGCGGCTGGAAGGAGTTGATGCCGGCGGCCGTTCCAGGTCCAAGCCGGACGGTCTCGCGGCCGATGGTCATTTCGCCGGCCGTACCTTCCAGCCAGATGATGAGATGGGCCTCGACATGGGCATGGGTGACGAAGTCGCTTGCGACATTCAGGATAGAAACATGTCCGAACCGGCCCCAGTAGAGCCTGATCGCTTCCGTCATGGGTATATCCTCCCGCAGGCGACTGGCCTCCCTTCGCCTGCAGTGGGGATTGTGCGGCCGAGTTCGGGGCCGCGTCAAGACGCGCGGGGGCGGCGAGGGCGAATGACGGCCAGTGAGGCCGGATTTTCAGACTGAGCGATACGCACTGGAACGAATGGCGGTCGGGAGAATTGCCAACCTCAAACCGAAGCCGTCATGCCGCCATCGACATACAGCGTATGGCCGTTGACGAAGGACGAGGCATCTGACGCCAGAAACACGGCGGCGCCGATCAACTCGTCGACATTGCCCCAGCGCCCGGCCGGCGTGCGCTTTTCCAGCCAGGCGGAAAATTCGGGATTGTCGACCAGCGCCTGGTTCATCTCGGTGCGGAAATAGCCGGGCGCGATCGCATTGATCTGCAGGCCGTGTTTGGCCCAATCGGCGCACATGCCCCTTGTCAGGTTGCGGATCGCGCCCTTGGTGGCGGTGTAGGGCGCGATGTTCGGCCTTGCCAGTTCGCTCTGCACCGAACCGACGTTGATGATCTTGCCCTTGCGGCGCGGGATCATGTGGCGGGCGACCGCCTTGGCTGCATGGAAGGCGCCCGACACATTGGTCTTGAACAGGCGCTCCCATTGCTCCTCGGGAAAGTCCTCGAGCGGGGCGCGGAATTGTATGCCGGCATTGTTGATGAGGATGTCGATGGCGCCGATCTCGGCCTCGATGCGGGCAATGTCCTCGTTGACCGCCTGAAAGTCGGTGACGTCGAATACCGAGGCGTGCGCCTTGAAGCCGGCGTTGCGCAGCTTTTCGACGGCGCTGTCGATCCTGGCGGCGTCGCGGCCGTTCAGCACCACGCTTGCCCCATGTTCGGCCAGGCCCCGAGCCAGCGCGAAGCCGATGCCCTGGCCGGAGCCGGTCACCAGCGCCAGCCGACCCTCGAGGCTGAACAGGGAGTTGGCCATCAAACCGTCTTTTGTTTGACCATGATCTCCGGACAAACGGTTCCGTTTGTCCGAGAAAACCGGTTTCCACTTTTCGGGATCATGGTTCTAGTCGCTGCGGCGGAAATTGCGGATGCGGTCGAACAGCACCGCCAGCAGGATGGCGCCGCCGATGAAGACGCCTTGCCAGAAGGCATTGATGCCGAGCAGGCCGAGACTGTTGCGGATCACCTCGATCAGGGCCGCGCCGACGATGGCGCCGAAGGCGGTGCCGACGCCGCCGGCCAGATTGGCGCCGCCGATGACGGTGGCGGCGATTACCTGCAGCTCCATGCCGGTGCCGAGATTGGTGGTGACGGCACCCAGCCAGCCGGTCTGGATGATGCCCGCAATGCCCGCCGACAGCGCCGAGATCATGTAGACGGCAACCTTGATCTGGCGCACCGGAACGCCGGTCAGCGTTGCCGCGTGCTCATTGCCGCCGATGGCGAAGATATGGCGGCCGAACTTGGTCCAGCGCAGGATGAAGCCGGTGATCAGCGCCAGAAGGATCATGTAAAGCACCGGGTTGGCGATGCCGAACACCCAGGCGCCGCCGCCCAATGACAGAAGCTTGGCATGGTCCGGCCCGAACTGGAAGACCACCGTGTTGTTGGAGGCGACCATGGCGAGGCTTCGGGCGATCGACAGCATGCCGAGCGTCACCACGAAGGGTGGAAAGCCGAGATAGGCGATCAGCACGCCGTTGAAGGCGCCAATGGCGAGCGCGGTGGCAATCGAGGCCAGGATGCCGACCTCGATCGAGTAGCCGGCATGCATGGTGACGGCCAGCACCATCGACGACAGGCACAGCACCGAGCCGACCGACAGGTCGATGCCGCCGGTGATGATGACGAAGGTCATGCCGAGCGCGATGATGGCGACGAAGGTGATGTTGCGGGTGATGTTGTAGAGGTTCTTCGAGGTGGCGAAAGCGTCGGTGGCAAACGACAGGAACACGCAGGCAAGGATGACCGCGATCACCACCCAGAAAGTCTGGCTGGCAAACAGTCTCGCGGCCAAGGATTGCTGCTTATGCTCGATCGGCTGGTCAATTGTCAGTGCCATCGTCGACCTTCATCTGCTGTGCGTGGTGGAATTCGCTTGAAATCAAACCTGTTCGATAGCGCCGGTGATCAGCCCGGTGACTTCCTCGGGCGAGCTCGACGCAATCGTCTTGTCGGCGACCTTGCGCCCGCGCCGCATGACGATGACGCGGTCGGCGACGGTGAACACGTCAGGCATGCGGTGGCTGATCAGAACGACGGCGATGCCCTGATCGCGCAAATGGCGGATAAGGTTCAGCACTTCGGCGACCTGGCGCACCGAGATCGCCGCCGTCGGTTCGTCCATCAGCACGATCTTGGCCTGCGACAGCATGGTGCGGGCAATCGCCACCGCCTGGCGCTGGCCGCCCGACATCTGCTTGACGAGGTCGCGCGGACGGGTCTCGGACTTCAATTCGGCGAAGAGCTGGCCGGCACGCTTGTACATCGAGGCATAGTCGAGGATCCGGAACGGCCCGACGCCGCGCCGCAACTCACGGCCGAGATAGACATTGGCGGCGGCAGTCAGATTGTTGCAGAGCGCAAGGTCCTGGTGGACGATCTCGATGCCGTGCTGGCGGGCTTCCGCCGGCTTGTGCAGGATCAATTCCTTGCCGTCCATGTGCATGGTGCCATGGCTCGGGCGGAAATTGCCGGCGATCATCTTGACCAGCGTCGACTTGCCGGCGCCGTTGTCGCCCATCAGGCCGACCACCTGTCCGGGCTCGATCGACAGCGAAACGTCGTTGACGGCCTGGATAGCGCCGAAATGCCTTGAGATGTTGGTGAGTTCGAGAACCGCCACCAGCCTTTGCCTCCCCGTGCTTTTGCGACCTGCAGCTGTTACCGGCGTGGATGCCGACGCTGCTTTGGCCTCGCTCTCCCCGGCTCCTCCCGAAGACGGCGTTAGCGTTCTTTTACGCAAAAGCCGGCGCACGTCAATCAATTGTCGGACGAATTGGGCCAGGACTATTTTAAAAATCCGTTTTGTAGGACAAATAGCATTGACGTTGGCGCCAAGCCGATATTAGCTAAGCGTCGGAGGAGATTATGCCGATCCTCGCTGGCGGTTCGCCGGCCGGAATTGGCGGAGGTTTGACGGTCCAGGATCCGGCGGCACCTGTGTGTGAGCTGATCTGAAGCCGAATCTGGAAATGCTTATCGATCTGTCCTGGCGACACGAGCGCTCGCGAAACGACCCTCGGTCATCACGCATCCGGTCGATCTGTATGGCGGGCACGCCGTGTCCGTTTGTTTCAAGGGAGGACTGACATGAGGAAAACACTTTTGCTCGCCGCCGTCGCCGCCATGGCGTTGGGTGCCGGGCCGGCTTTGGCCAAGAAACAGCTCGTCATTGTCGTGAAAGGTCTCGACAATCCGTTCTTCGAGGCCATCCACCAGGGCTGCGAGAAATGGAACAAGGAAAACGCCAGCTCGGAATATGAATGCTTCTACACCGGTCCGGCGTCGACTTCGGACGAGGCCGGCGAGGCGCAGATCGTCCAGGACATGCTGAGCAAGGCCGACACGGTGGCGATGGCGATCTCGCCGTCCAACGCGCCGCTGATCGCGCAGACGATCAAGAGTGCCAATCCGTCGATCCCGATCATGACGGTCGATGCCGATCTCAGCAAGGAAGACGCAGGTCTTCGCAAGACCTATCTCGGTACCGACAATTACCTGATGGGCAAGAAGATCGGCGAGTACATCAAGAAGGGCAAGCCGAATGGTGGCACGATCTGCACCATCGAAGGCAACCCGGCAGCCGACAACATCCTGCGCCGCGCGCAAGGCATGCGTGACGCACTGTCGGGCAAGGAGGGCCTCGCCGCACTTGCCGGTGAAGGTGGCTGGACCGAAGTCGCCGGCTGCCCGGTGTTCACCAACGACGATGGCGCCAAGGGCGTGCAGGCGATGACCGACATCCTCGCCGCCAACCCCAAGCTGGACGCCTTCGGCATCATGGGCGGTTGGCCGCTGTTCGGCGCGCCGCAGCCCTATCGCGATCTGTTCGGACCGCTCAAGGACCGGATCGCCAGCAACGACTTCGTCATCGGTGCCGCCGACACGATCGGCGACGAGATTGCGATCGCTCGTGACGGCCTTGTAACGGCTCTGGTCGGCCAGCGGCCGTTCGAAATGGGCTACAAGGCACCGTCGGTGATGATCGACCTGATCGAAGGCAAGGCGGTCGCCGATCCGGTGTTCACCGGCCTCGACGAGTGCACCAAGGATACGGTCGACACCTGCATCCAGAAGTAGGTTCTCGATTTCGGGGCGCCCGGCTGCGGGCGCCCCGTCATTCCTGGACGGAAGCGATAATTCCCGAACGGACGCAATGGTTGGGGCAACCGGCTCCGGCTTTGCTGCGCCCGTGATCTGGATTTTTCGGCAACGAGATCGGCGCCCGTGCGGTTCGGACCAGTCCGGACGACAGACGGTCGACGCATTGGAACGTGGATGCCGGACGAGAAGTCAAGCAAGCGAACCGACCGGGCCAAGGCACAAGCCAGCCACGGCCCGGCTGTCATGCGCAAGGCCGGTGCCGCGCATTTTGCCGGAGCGAGCGTCCATGTCTCGCTGGCCGGCGAGATCGGCCTGCGGATCGTGCGTGGCGACTATCCGCCCGGCACCATCCTGCCCAACGAGTCCAGATGGGCCGAGATCTTCAATGTCAGCCGTTCGGCGGTGCGCGAAGCCATCAAGATGCTGATGGCGAAAAGCCTGTTGGCTTCACGCCCCAAGATCGGCAGCTGGGTCGAGCCGAAGGAGCGCTGGAACCTGCTCGACCGCGACGTGCTGGCCTGGTACGCGACGGCGCCCGACCGCGAGGCGTTCCTGCGAACCGTGCAGGAGTTTCGTCATATCATCGAGCCGGAAGCATCGGCCTTTGCAGCCATACGGCGCAGTGACGAGCAAATGGCGGAAATCAGCCAGGCCTGCCGCGAGATGGGCGAAGCCTTGAGCCTGCAGGAGCGTATCCGCGCCGATACGCGCTTTCATCTGGCCATCCTGCGCGCCTCCGGCAACGACCTTCTGGTGCCGCTCGGCGTGCTGATCGAGTCGGCGCTCGACCATCTCTTCGCATTCACGACACAGCAGGTCGCCGATCAGCGCCAGGCGCAGAAGCTGCATGAGGCGATCGAAAAGAACATCCGCCTGCAGCGCCCGGCCGCCGCGCGCAACGCCGTGCACAAGCTGCTTGCGGATACCGATGAAGGGATCGGGCGCTGGAGGCGGTGATCGACGCCTGCGTTGGGCAATCGGTTAAATGGTCTGCTTCTTGCCATCCTTCATCGGCATCAGGTCGACGCCGTTCACCTTCCCGATATGCGTTGCCAGCATCGGTACGAATTGCTCGGCCGGGCCGGTTGCGTGGGCACCGGCAAAGGCGTTCTTGGTGGCGTTGCCGAGCGGGTTGGCAATGCCGGCCGCACCCGCCATCGATTCCAGATAGGTCAGGTCCTTGAAGGCGTTGGCGATGGTGAATTTGTGCGCGTCGCGGTCACCTTCCAGCGTCCAGCGCATGAAGGTCTGGTAGAAGCCGCAATCCATGCGGCCATTGCGGATGACGCTGTCGAAGCGCGGCGGCGAGATGCCGACCTTCTCAGCCAGTGCCAGTGCCTCGGAATAGATCGCGGCGTAGCCGAGCGAGATGAAATTGTTGAGCAGCTTCATGCGATGGCCATCGCCGGTGTCGCCGATATGGACGATGCGGCCGGCCCAGGTTTCGATTACCGGTTTCACCCTGGCAAAGAGGGTGTCCGGCGCGCCGACCATGGCGTCGAGTGTGCCTTCCCAGGCTTCCTTCGGCGTGCGGCTGAGCGGTGCGTCGACAAAATCGATGCCGAGCGCCTTGAGTTCAGCGGCAAGCGCAATGGTCGAGACGGGGTCGGAGGTCGAGCAGTCGACGACGACGGAACCTTTCTTCAAACCCTCCTTGAGGCCGCCCGGGCCGCGAATGATGGCTTCGACCTCGCGCGAACCGGTGACGCAGATGAAGACGATTGTCGATGCCGCCGCCACATCGCGCGAGGTCGATGCTTCGGTGGCGCCGCGGCCAAGCAGGTCTTCCGCCGGCTTGCGGTTCTTGCGGCCGAGAAAGGTCAGGCTGTAGCCCTTGTCGACGATGTTCTTGGCGATCCCGTGGCCCATCAGGCCAAGCCCGATGAAGCCGATCTTTTCGCTCGCGGCAGTCGTGTTCATGTCTTCAAGTCCTGTTGCAATGATTGATGTCAGGCGCTGCCGTTTTGCAGGCGAGGGTGGTTGCGGATGGCGATATTGTCTGACAATACACATAAATTCCTGAGGATGTGGAGAGCAAAATGACGAAGCGGATCATGTTCACCGGCGGCAGCGGCAAGGCCGGACGCCATGTCGTCCAGTATCTGGTCGAGCAAGGCTGCCAGGTGCTCAACATCGACACCAGGCCGCTCGACAACCCCAAGGTGCGCACGCTGATCACCGACATCACCGACAGCGGGCAGGTGTTCAACGCACTGTCGAGCTATATGGGCCTGCATGAATTCGACCCCTCGCTGCGTCCGCAGCCGGTCGATGCGGTGGTGCATTTCGCTGCCATCCCGCGCATCATGATCACCACCGACAACGAGGTGTTCCGCATCAATGCGCTCGGCACCTACAATGTCATCGAGGCGGCGGTTAAGCTCGGTATTCGAAAGGTAATCATCGCCTCCAGCGAGACCACCTATGGACTGGTCTTCGCCAACGAGCCGCGCGATCCAAAATATTTCCCGCTCGACGAGGAGTATGACGTCGATCCGATGGACAGCTATGCCTTGTCCAAGGTCGTCAACGAGAAGACGGCGCGGGCCTTCGCGCAGCGCAACGGCACCGACATTTATTCCCTGCGCATCGGCAACGTCATCGAGCCGCACGAATATTCGCTGTTTCCGAAATGGTTCGCCGATCCGGGTTTCCGCAAGCGCATCGCCTGGAGCTATGTCGACGCGCGCGACCTTGGCCAGATCACGCTGCGCGCCATAGAGAAGGACGGGCTCGGCTATCAGGTGTTCAACGCGGCCAATGACGACACCTCGTCCGACCTGCCGACAGCCGAACTCTTGAAGCGGTTCTACCCCGGCGTGCCGGTCAAGGCCGAACTCGGCGAATACGAGACGCTGCTCTCCAACCGCAAGGCGCGTGACGTGCTGGGCTTCCGCCCGGAGCATAGCTGGCGCAAATACGTCAAGCAGGCCTAGGCATGTCGACACTCAGGTGATGCCGGCCTGCGAATGACGGCTTTCTGCGCTTCCGCCTTCGCCGGCCGAAGCACTTATGAGTGGTCGTGGCAGTCAAGGCTACGGTCGGCATAGGCCGGTGCTCACGTACCCAAAAGTACGATGCGCTCCGGTTCTCGAAATCCGTCATTCTCGGCTCGGCCTGACCTGAATATCGACATGCCAATCAAGCGGCGGATCGGGGCTGATCTGTGCACAGCGGGCAGCTTTGCGATGCAAGCCGCTTGCCGCGCTTGACAGCCTGCTTAATACAGACTTTCTGGACCCCATGCGGGACGCGAAGCCGAACAAGGAAAAATCGTTGGGGAAAGCGGCCTCCGGGGACCGTCCGGGCGGCGTTCGCCGGGCGGACGCCGCGCGTATTCCCGGCTCCAGCGTCCACGCCTCGCTGGCCAGTGAAATCGGCCTCAGGATCGTGCGCGGCGATTATCCGCCTGGCACCATCCTGCCCAATGAAGCGAAATGGTCGGAGACGTTCAGCGTCAGCCGCTCGGCGGTGCGCGAAGCGATCAAGATGCTGATGGCCAAGAGCCTTTTGGCCTCACGTCCCAAGATCGGCAGCTGGGTCGAGCCGAAGGAACGCTGGAACCTGCTCGATCGCGATGTGCTGGCCTGGTACGCGACGTCGCCGGACCGCGAAGTGTTCCTCAAAACGGTGCAGGAATTCCGCCATATCATCGAGCCGGAAGCGACCGCGTTCGCCGCGATGCGAAGAACCGACGAGCAGATGGCCGAGATCAGCCTGGCCTGCCGTGAGATGGGCGCGGCGACGAGCCTGCAGGAGCGGACCCGCGCCGACACGCGCTTCCATCTCGCCATCCTGCGGGCTTCGGGCAACGACCTGCTGGTGCCGCTCGGCGTGCTGATCGAATCCGCCTTCGATCATCTCTTTGCCTATACGACACGGGAGATCGACGATCTCAACCACGCGCAGAAGCTGCACGAGGCGATCGAGAAGAACATCCGCCTGCAGCGCCCCGACGCGGCGCGCAATGCTGTGCGCAAACTGCTCGCCAACACAGACGGCGTCATCCGCGCCCGGTAGGGCTGGACCGGCCGCTAATCATCCTTGTCACGTCCGAAGGCGCTGCGCAGCTCGCCCTTGGCGTCCTCAAGCACTTTTTTGCGCGCGGCAGGCAAGTTCTTGCCGGCGCGGTTGATGTAAAAATTCAGCATCGACATGGCGGATTGGAAAGGCCCGGCCTTGCGCCTGTGGCTGTGTTCGGCGGATCGTTTCAGCGAGGCGGCGATCTTCCTGGCGTCGTCAGATTCGAAGACGTGATCCTCAAGATCCATTGCGTTGCTGTGCTCGGTCACCTCGGCCGACCATTTTTTCCTGGTGGCGGTCATCGCAGGACTCCTTTGCGGGGTGGGTTGCCGGGAAACTCCGCACATCGGCATCGGTTCCGCCCTGGCTCTGGAGTCACGGATTTGCCCGCTGTGGCGCTGCTGCGGCCTGAGAATGCGCCGATAGTGGCGCAAACGGCAGCCGATCTCCGAGACCGCCGACAGGAAACGCCTTGACCCGAACCGACAGCCTCCAGCCCGGCCCCGGCATCGACAGCTCCTATGCCTGGATGCGGCTTGCCATCTCGATGCTGCTGGCGACGATCGGCGCCGTGGGCATGTGGGCTGTCGTCGTCGTGCTGCCCGCCGTGCAGGCCGAGTTCGGCGTCGACCGCGCCGCGGCGTCCATGCCTTACACGGCGACCATGGTCGGTTTCGCCGCCGGCAACGTGCTGGTCGGCCGCGCCATCGACCGGATGGGTTACTGGATCCCGGCGCTGATCTCTTCGATTGCGCTTTCCGCGGGCCTGCTGCTCGCGGCGCTGTCGACCTCGATCCTGCAATTCACGCTTGCCCAGGGGGTGCTGATCGGTATCGGCACGTCGGTGATCTTCGGGCCGCTGATCGCCGATATCTCGCACTGGTTCAACCGCCGTCGCGGTGTTGCGGTCACGGCGGCGGCGGCCGGCAATTACCTTGCCGGGGCGTTGTGGCCGACCATCATGCCGACGCTGATGAAGGCGGAGGGCTGGCGCTTCACCTATGCGGCAATCGGCATCTTCTGCCTGGTGACAATGGTGCCGCTGGTGCTGATGCTGCGGCGCGGTGCCCCGGCGGCGGCCGTCGCGGGTTCGCCCGGAAGCCGGTCGGTGCAGCCGATCTCGCTGTCGCCGGCGGCCTTGCAGGTGCTGCTGGTCGTCGCCGGGCTCGGCTGCTGCGTGGCGATGTCGATGCCGCAAGTGCATATCGTCGCCTATTGCATGGACCTTGGCTACGGCGTCGCACATGGCGCCGACATGCTGTCGATCATGATGGCGGGCGGCGTCGTCAGCCGGCTGGCGTCCGGCTTCCTCGCCGACCGTATCGGCGCCGTGTGGACATTGATGATCGGCTCGGTCCTGCAGTGCCTGTCGCTGCTGTTCTACATCCCGTTCGACGGGCTTGCCTCGCTCTATGTGGTGTCACTGGTGTTCGGCTTGTCGCAGGGCGGCATCGTGCCTTGCTACGCGATCATCGTGCGCGATTATATGCCGGCCAGAGAGGCCGGCCAGCGTATCGGCATCGTCATGATGGCGACCATCTTCGGCATGGCGATCGGCGGCTGGATGTCGGGCTGGATCTACGATTTGACCGGCTCTTATGCGGCTGCGTTCCTGAACGGCATTGCCTGGAATATTTTGAATATACTGGCGATCGTTCTGTTATTGTGGCGGTCGCGGCGATCATTGACGGTTGCAGCTTAAGCCTTATTCCGGGCGCACAAAATGCATCTCGATCTTCACGGTAAGCCCATTCTTCTAACAATAGCGGTGTGGGCCTGCGCCGCGGGATGCCTCGCAGGCGCCGCCGCAATTTTCTATTCGATTATCCTGGTGCTCGGCAGAACCGGAGCGCTTGTAGACACTACTGAGGAAAGATCACTTGGTTGGAGCGAGCGAGCCGGCCGCAGGAATAGCCGTTTCAACAGATTTCTTGTTGCTGACGAATTCCGATCGCTTCGCAAGCTCCTGTTTGGAGCATGGGCCGGATTTTTAGTCTCGTTTGGTCTTCTTTCTCTGCTGATTTTTCTCTTTGGGGAGCGGACATTGACCTAGCGTCGAGAAGGAAGCGCGCGGATAAATATCCCACTTTGACAACATATGACGGCTGCGGGCGCGATGGCTTCCGATCTGTATCTTGCGAGGACTCGATTTTGACCAAGCCGCGCACGCGCCGGGGCGGCGGCCGCCCGACCATCGCGGATGTCGCGCGCAAGGCCGGCGTCGGCGCCATCACCGTGTCGCGCGCCCTGCGCGAGCCGGAGCGTGTGTCCGAAGAGCTGCGCCGCCAGATCCAGGCCGCCGTCGACGAACTGGGCTACGTGCCGGACCCGAATGCCCGGGCGCTGGCCTCGGCGCGCGCCGAGGTGTTCGGCGTGCTGGTGCCGTCGCTTACCAACAACGTCTTCGCCGAGGTGGTGCGCGGCATCTATGACAGCCTGTCGGCCAGCCCGTTCCGCATCCAGCTTGGCAACACCCACTATTCCGGCCTCGAGGAAGAGCGGCTGCTGCAGCTGTTCGGTTCGCAACGGCCAGCGGCGCTGATCGTCGCCGGCATCGATCAGACGCCGGCTTCGCGAAAGCTGCTGGAAAGTGCCGGCTGCCCTGTGGTGCAGGTGATGGAAACCGGTCCCGATCCGGTCGACATGATGGTCGGCTTCTCGCATCTCGATGGCGGGAGGGCGGCGACCGAGCATCTGATCGAGGCCGGCTATCGCCGCATCGGCTTCATCGGCGCGCGCATGGATCCGCGTTCGCAGCGGCGCCTTGCCGGCTATCGCGCGGCGATGGAGGCCGCGGGCCTGTTCGACCCGCGCCTCGTCACCACCACGCCGGTGCTGTCCAGCGTGTCGCTCGGCCGCGAGATGTTCCGCGACGCGCTGGCCAAGGTGCCGACACTCGACGGGGTGTTCTGCAACAATGACGACATCGCGCTCGGCGTCTTGTTCGAATGCCATCGCGCCTCGATCGCGGTGCCGAAGACGATCGGCATCGTCGGTTTCAACGATCTCGACATGATGCAGGTGGCGTTTCCTTCGGTCACCAGCATCCGCACCCATCGTTATGAGATCGGCCGGCGTGCCGTCGCCATGGCGCTTGCTGCGATCGCCGGCAAAAGACCGGAGCAACGGATCGTAGACCTCGGTTTCGAGCTCAAGCGCCGCGAGAGCACGGCGCGTTGAAACGCACAGAAGCGACTGTGCGAATGCCGGTTTACACGCCAATTTGGTAGCGCTACCATCTCCTACAGGCAGGTGCATGAACGACAGGTCGCACCTGTTTATTATACATAAGCGACAACTAATACTTGTTTATTATGGATAATATGATAGTTTTCGCCCCGCTGGCGGCGACAAGGGAGGTACCGGGTCGGCCATCACGGGCGGCCGAGGAAGCGCATGGCAAGGCGGGAGGTGCCGGTCCATCGCGCGAAAAATTCGCATTGCGAAACGAACAATCAGAACTGCAATCGGGAGGATTATCGATGATCAAGTCACTCGTTGGTGGCGTCGTTGCCGCCACTGCATTCGTCATGCTCAATTCGGCCGCCATGGCCGCCGGACCCGAAATCGTGTCGGGTCCCGCCGCTCAGGCGGACTGTTTCGCGCCGTGGAGCGCGGAGACCAAATTCTTCAAATATCCCAAGAAGGAAGGGCCGTTCCGCATCGCCTTCGCCAATGGCTATATCGCCAACACCTGGCGCATCCAGATGGTGCAGACGGCCAAGGCCTACGCCGCGCAACCTGAAGTCAAAGCCAAGATCAAGGAATTCAAGGTCGTCTCGACGGGCGAGGACGTGCCGGCACAGATCTCGGCGATCAACAATTTCATCGATTCCGGCTATGACGCCATCGTCACCGACGCCCAGAACCCGACGGCCTTCGGTCCGGTCATCAAGCGTGCCAAGGAAGCGGGCATCGTGCTGGTCGCCTTCGACAACATTCTCGACACCAAGGACGCCATCAACGTCAATGTCGATCAGAAGGGTCTTGGCGAATTGTGGGCCAAGTGGCTGGTCGGCAAGATACCGAACGGCGGCAAGATCCTGGAAGTGCGCGGCGTCGCCGGCACCTCCGTCGACACCGATCGTCACAACGGCATCCACGAGGTCTTCGATGCGTCCGGCAAGAAGTGGGACGTGACCGAAGTCGCCGGCAAATGGGATGACGGCGTGGCGCAGAAGGTGACTGCGGATGCGATCGCCACCAACGGTCCGTTCGACGGCATCACCGGGCAGGGCGGCGACACCGGCATCGTGCAGGCGATGATCGACGCCAAGCATCCGTTCGTGCCGTTTGGCGGCGAGACCGAGAACGGCTTCCGCAAGTTCTGCGCCGCGCATTCAGCCGACGGGCTGAAGTGCTCGTCCGCGGGCTCGGGCCCGGCTCAGGTCGCTGTCGCCATCAAGACCGCGATCGCCGCACTCGAAGGCGAAGTGGTGCCACAAGAGGTGAAGCTGCCGCTGGCGATCGCCGAAGACCCGAACATGAAGGAAGGCACGGATTACTTCCCCAAGGAATCCGACAATTTCTTCGTCGGCAATTCCTTCCCGACCTGCGGCATCAATTTCAGCGCCCAGGAAATCATGGGTCAGACCAAGGAAAACCAGTAAATCATCGCTGGCTGTCACCCGGCGCCGCGGCTTGAGCCGCGGCGTTTGTCTCAATTCCACAATCGCCCTGGGAGGGCCGATGGACGGTGCGGCTCCGCTCTTTCGTATGGAAGGCATATCCAAGCGCTATGGCGGTGTACGCGCGCTGGAGAAGGCCGAGCTTGTTGTCGAAGCCGGCAGCATCCACGCCATTCTCGGCGAAAACGGCGCCGGCAAGTCGACGCTGATCAAGGTCATGGCAGGTGTCGTGGCGCCCGATGAGGGCCGCATGACGCTGGACGGGCGCGAGGCGACCTTCGCTTCTCCGGGTGCCGCCAACAAGGCCGGCATCGTCTGCATCTTCCAGGAACTGTCGCTTGTCCCCGAGCTAAGCGTTGCCGACAACATCGTCATTTCCGACCCGCCCAAACGCTTCGGCATGATCGACCGCAAGGCGCAGCGCCGCATCGCCGAAGAAGCACTTGCTCGTGCCGGCGCCGCCGACATCCACCCGCTGGCGCTGGTCAAGGACCTGCCATTGTCGCGCCGGCAGATGGTCGAGATCGCCAAGGCATTGGCACGCAAGCCGCGCATCCTTATCCTCGACGAGGCGACCTCCGCGCTGACTGCCGCGGATGTCTCGAAGATCTTCGCGGTGCTCAAGCGGCTGCGCTCGGAAGGGCTGGCGCTGCTTTACATCTCGCACCGCATGAACGAGATCGCCGAACTGGCGGATCAGTGCACGGTGTTCCGCAACGGCCGCAATGTCGCCAGCTATCCAGCCGGCTCGAAGAGTGACAATGAGGTGGTCGAACTGATGATCGGCCGCGAATACAGCCATATCTTTCCGCCCAAGCCGACGGCCGTGCCTGCCGCCGCGGCCCCCAGGCTCGAGGCCCGCAAGCTCTCATGGGCCGACCGGCTGCACGACATCTCGCTGACCGTCAGGGCAGGTGAGGTGGTCGGCCTTGGCGGCCTCGACGGCCAGGGCCAGCGCGAATTGCTGCTCGCCTTCTTCGGCGTGCTGCGCGGCCTCAGCGGCCAGATCCTGATCGACGGCAAGCCTGTGTCGATCACCAGTCCATCCGTTGCGCGCGACGACGGCATCGGCATGGCGCTCATTCCCGAGGACCGCAAGACCGAAGGTCTGATGCTGCCGATGACGGTGCGCGAGAACCTGTCCTTCGCCGCCCTCGACCGGTTGTCGAAAGCCGGCATCATCGACCGTGCCGCCGAGCAGCGGCTGATCGACGACATGGTCGGCCTTTTGGCGATCAAGACGGCGGGCCTCGACATTCCGGTCGGCGCGCTTTCGGGCGGCAACCAGCAGAAGGTGGTCATCGCCAAATGGCTGATGCGCCAGCCGCGCATCATCCTGCTCAACGATCCGACGCGCGGCATCGACGTCGGCACCAAACAGGAGCTGTACCAGCTGATGCGCAAACTGGCCGACGCGGGTGCGGCGATCCTGTTCTACTCGACCGACTATGACGAGCTGATCGGCTGCTGCGACCGTGTGCTGGTGCTCTACGACGGAGCGGTCAAGCGCGAGCTGGTCGGCGCCGAGATCACCGAGCGGGCGCTGATATCAAGCGCGCTCAACATCCATGGCGAGGACAGCCCGGTGGGCCTGGGAGTGGGCGCATGAAGGATTGGCGTTACTGGCTGGCCGAGCGGCGCGGAACGCTGCTGGCGTTCGGCATCTTCATCGTCATGTTCGTCATCTACACCTCGAACCATCCGGCCGGCTTCACCGCCAATGTGGTGCAGACGGCGGCCAACAAGGGCGTGCTGCTCGCCTTCGTCGCCATGGCGCAGACGCTGGTGGTGATCACCGCCGGCATCGACCTGTCCGTCGGCATGATTTTTCTCCTCACCAACTGCCTGGCTTCGTGGCTGGTGGTGGGAACGCCGATGCAGACGACGCTCGGCGTCATCGCCGTGCTGGCGGTGGGGCTGCTGTGCGGCGCCATCAACGGCGCCATCGTCATCTATGGCCGGCTGCAGCCGATTGTCGCCACCATTGCCACAGGCGCCGTCTATTACGGCATCGGCCTGTTGCTGCGGCCATTTCCGGGCGGCTCGGTCAATGAGGACCTGGCCGATGCGCTGACCGGCCGTGTGTTCGGCGTGGTGCCGGCAAGTCTCGTCGTGCTGCTGGCCATCGTGCTGGTGATCTGGGTGCCGTTCAGCCGCTCGGTGCTTGGCCGCGCCGCCTACGCGGCAGGCTCATCGGAGACGGCGGCCTACATGTCGGGTGTGCCGATCCGGCGCGGCAAGTTCGCCGCCTACACGCTGGCCGGCCTGCTGGCGGCGATCGGCGGACTGTTCCTGACCTTCTTCACCTATACGGGTGAGGCGGCCTATGCCAGCGGCAACTCCTACACGCTGTTTTCGATCGCCGCCGTGGTGCTCGGCGGCGTTTCGCTGTTCGGCGGCAAGGGCAGCGCCATCGGCGCCATCTTCGGCGCACTGGCTTTCCGCACGATCGGCGACTTGTTGTTCGTCTTCGATTTCGATCCGCTCTGGCAGCCGCTGTTCCAGGGCGTTATCCTGCTGGTCGCCGTCAGCCTCGGCGCCTTCGCCCTGTTTCGGGTCCGCAACCGGCTGGAGTGGTTCCTGTGAGCGAAACGACGCTTGGCGGCATTGCCGGCCGCATGCCCAGATTCATCCGCCGCGCCGATCCGGCGGTGCTGACGGCCTTTGCCTGCATCGTGCTTTTGCTGTTCTTCGGCAGCCTCTACTCCAGAAGCTTCCTGTCGCCTGAATATCTCCTGCAGCAACTCAAGGTGGCTTCATTCCTCGGTGTCATCGCGACAGGCATGATGCTGGTCATCCTGCTCGGCCAGATCGACCTGTCGGTGCCGTGGGCGGTGGCGGCGGGCGCCATGATGGCCTGCGCCGCGGCGGCGTACGGCCCGGTCGGCGTGGCGTTGGCCATCCCGTTCGGCATCATCTGCGGCATGCTGATCGGCGTCGTCAACGGCATCGGCGTCGCCTATCTGCGCATCCCCTCGATGATCATCACATTGGCCACCAACGCTGTCGCGCAGGGGCTGATGGTGGTCTACACCGGCGGCTTCTCGCCGCAGGATTCGGCGACGGGCGCGATGCGCTACCTGGCGACCGGTTTCGCCATTCCGGGCGTGCCCAACGCCGTCATCATCTGGGCGCTGATCGGGGCCGCGATGGTGTTCGTGCTGACGCGGACCGGCTTCGGCCGCACCGTCTACGGCATCGGCAACCGCGAGCGCGCGGCCTATCTCTCCGGCATCGACACAAGGCGCGTGGTGATGATCGCCTTCGCCGTCTCCGGTGGGCTCTCGGCTTTCGGCGGCGTGCTTCTGGCCGGCTATGCCTCCAAGGCGGCGCAGTCGATGGGCGACGCTTATCTGCTGCCGTCGATCGCCGCGGTGGTGCTTGGCGGCACCTCGATCCTGGGTGGGCGCGGCTCCTATCTCGGCACTGTCGCCGGTGTCATCCTCATCACGTTGCTGCAATCCATCTTGTCGGTCATGCAGATGCCGGAGGCGGGGCGGCAGATCATCTACGGTGTCGTCATCGTCGCCATGCTGCTGCTCTACGGCCGCGCGCCGGCAAGCCGCTGACAGTGGACGAAGCGGCAGCACAGGCGCCGACGAGCGCCCCCGGCTCGGTGCCGGCCATCGTGGTTATGGGCGTCGCCGGCTGCGGCAAGTCGGCGGTGGGCATTGGGCTTGCCGCCGCTCTGGGCGTTACCTTTATCGAGGGCGACAGGCTGCATCCTCCGGAAAACGTCGCACGCATGGCAAGCGGCGAGCCGCTTACCGATCAGCTGCGCGAAGGCTGGCTCAACGCGATCGGCGAGCGCATCGCCGCGTCGGTGGGGCAGGGCAACGGCGTGGTCGCCGCCTGCTCGGCGCTGAAGCGCAGCTACCGCGACCGGCTGAGCGGCTTCTGCCCGGAAATCGTCTTCCTCTATCTGGAGATCGACCCTGGTACGGCCAGGCAGCGCGTCGGCAGCCGCAAGGGCCACTTCATGCCGGCGAGCCTGGTCGACAGCCAGTTCGCCATCCTCGAGCCGCCGGCTGCGGATGAGCGCGCCTCGAAACTCAATGCCACACGCCCGGTCGGTGAGCTCGTCGCCGCCGCGGTCCGCCTGATACGCCGGTCATGAGCCTTCATCCATTCCGATGCCGATGCTGTCCGAGACCTCGGTCAGCCGCTGCCGGCGGGACCACGTCAGCATCTGCTCGGGGTAGAGCTTCAGCGCTTCCAGCAGGCGGTCGCGCTTGAGCAGGATGTAGTGCGCCTGCACAGTCATGTTCTTGGCGCCATCCCTGGCCATGTCCGTTGCCGGGCTGACAGATGCCTCCGGCGTCAGCTCGGGGCTGAGCACGGCCCGGTATTCGATGAAGGGAACCACTTCGAAGGTCGACATGGCAAACAGGGCGGTCCTGCCCCTGGCGGCGAAATTCGCCGGTGCCGAGGCGAGATGCGTCCAGCCGCTTTCGCCCATGGCTGCCTCGGTGAAGGTCGTGCCGGCATGGACGGTGTTGGTCATCGTCACCACGCCATTCTGCTTCAGGATCTTCTGGATGCGGATGGTGACCTGATAGGCGTCGTCACGATCAAAGGCGACCCGGCTTTTCAGGAACCGGTTCTCGACATCGATCAGCGGCGGATTGAGGAAACGCAAGCCGAACGCCGATTCGGAAATACCGTGGGTGTTGACGCTCACCTGATGCGCTTCGATACCGGCCTCGTACAGCGCGCGCTTGCCGATGATGGTCTGGGCGGTGAACTGATCGCACCAGAGGATGGCGCCGTGGCCGCGCTGCAAGGCCGACCGCAGCCCCGCCAACCCCTCCAGCCGGATCGTCGGCGACCAGCGGCCGGCCACCAGATGTGCGGCGAGCTGCAAGCGGCGGCGGTGGCGCGCTGCCAGCAATCCCTCGAACAGCTTGCGTGCATCGATACCATCGCCCAGCACCGCGAGCGTGGCGGCAGCGTAGGCCGGGAATTCCTTGCGCATATGGCGCTTGAGGCGAAACCTCGATACGCGGCCGCAGATCGGCGCCCACCACCGCACCGGCAGTGCCGCCGCCACCACGAGATAGAAGATAGACAGCAGGCCTTCGCGAAGATCCTTGTTGGAAAAGCGGCGAAGCCGGCCAGGGCGAACCAGCTTGCGGCTGAAGAAGCGTACATCCTCCGCCCGTTCCGGGACGAAGACGTCTGCGATGATTTCAGTGCGGAAACTGGCTGCCGACGGCAGCTTGCGGGCGGCCTTGCGGGATTTTTCTAACCACCACAGCCTCATCGGTCCAGCCCGTTCTTCGAACCCCGCTTTACTGCGTCGGCTTGGGCCGTGCAAGGTGGTGTCCGTGCTCGAGACTTCTGCAAATTTCGCTTTCCCTAGACTTAAGACAAGCGCGCCGCTTACGAAGTGTTGATTTCGAGGGCCGGACGAAGATAGTCGTATCGCTATTCCATATATGGCGTCAGCACATCTTCGATCCATTTCATGAACGCGCGGACCCGGCGCGATAGATTGCTCCGATGTGCGACGACGAGGGACACGGCGAGCGGCCGGCGACGAAAATCGGGTAGGATCTCGACAAGCGCTCCACTCTCCAAGTATCGGCCAATGCCCAAGAGTGGCGCCTGGATCAGGCCGAGGCCGGCGAGGGCCGCTGCTTCGTAGGTCTGTGCGCTGTTGACGTGTAGCGCACCTGGCAACTGAAGCGTCGCGTAGCTGTCGCCGTCCGGATATTCCCATCCATAGGGTCGCGCGCCCAGCAGCGTCGAAAAATGAATTGCCCTATGTTCCTGACGCTGGAGATCTTCCAGCGATCGAGGCACGCCATGGCGCGCCAGATAGGCGGGACTGGCTGCGTTGGCCATGCGCAACAGGCCCAACGGGCGGGCAATCAGGGTCTCGTCGCGAATGGGTCCAAGCCGCAATACACAATCGAACCCCTCTTGAACCAGATCGACTTGCCGATCCGTACTCGACACCTCCAGCTCCAACTCGGGGTGAGCCGCCATGAAATCCGGCAAAGCCGGTACGATCGTTGTGCGCGCCACTTCGGTCGGAAGGTCGACCCGCAAACGGCCGCGAAGTGCCACGCGGTCGCCTGCGAACATCGAGTGCAGATCATCGACTTCAGCAAGCAGATCGCGGGCGCGGGCATGAAATGCGCGTCCGTCCTCCGTCAACCGCACGCTGCGCGTCGTCCGGTGCAGAAGCCTGACACCCACATCTTCTTCCAGCTTGCGGACCGCCGTTGAGGCTCTCCCCTTTTGGATGCCCAGGCTATCGGCCGCGCGGGTGAAGCTCCCCATTTCCGCGACCGTTGTGAAAATGAGGATGGGTTCGAGATTCTGCATTTTCGCGCCTCGGATTGTTCCCCAAAAAGAGAACAGTTGGTTCATTTCCTCGGCATTTATCACAGTTGAGAGGCACAGTAAGCTTCGAATATGGGATCTCCCCATCGGAGAATGACAAGTGTCCGAAACTGTGAACCTGCATCAGACACCGGAAATTATGACCTTGCATCGCGCCCTGTGGGCCGGCCGGATCATGAGCGCGTTTGTCGTCATCGCCCTGACGGCAGATGGCACTGTTCAGCTTTTCGCGCCGGCACAGATCGCCAGCATGTTGCAGGAAACCGGGTTGGCGATGGACCTGACCCGTGTCGTGGGTCCGATCATCCTCGCCTGCGCCATCCTCTACGCCATCCCGGTCACCGCCGTCCTCGGCGCGATCCTGGTGACGGGCTTTTTGGGAGGTGCCATCTGCGCCCATCTTCGCATCGGTGAGTTGGGGTCGCCGCCGGAAATCATCTCCCTGCTTCTGGGCGCGATGACCTGGGGCGGCCTCTATCTCCGCGATCCCCGTATCCGGGCCATTCTGCCGCTCATCCATTGAACCAACAGGGGCAGCTCTGTCCCCCGACATCAGGAGAAAACACATGTTCCTAGTAATGGGAATCACGGGAAAAGTTGGCGGCGCAACGGCAGAGCATCTGCTGGCGCACGGCAAGGAGGTACGCGCACTCATCCGCAACCGCGACAAGGCGGCCAATTGGGCGAACCAGGGCGTGGAACTGGTAGACGGCGACTGGAATGATTCGGCAGCCATCGAGCGAGCCCTCAAAGGCGTCGAAGGCGCGTTCGTCATGTTGCCCCCTGTCTGGGCGCCGTCGCCCGATTACAAAGAAGCGAGGAGCGTGATTGCTAGCTATGTCGAGGCTCTGACCAAGGCAGCGCCGCCGCGAGTGGTCGCGCTTTCGTCGATGGGTGCGAACAGAACAAGCGGGCACGGGGTGATCGCGGCCTTGTCGCTTCTGGAGCAAGGGTTTCGCGGCCTGACATCGCCAACCGCATTTGTGCGCGCGGGGGGATTCTTCGAAAATTTCCTCTACGGCTTGCAGGTCGCGCAGGGCGGAATGCTACCGGTCTACTACAATCCGACAAACCGGAAATCGACCATGGTTGCGACGAACGACATCGGCGCAGAGGTCGCAACCCTTTTGACCGGGTCGACGTGGTCAGGGCAGCGCATCGTCGAGATCGGTTCGATGGTCACCGCGGATGAAGTCGCGGAGCAGTTGGGTGAAGTCCTGAATCTCGCCGTGAAAGCCTTTGCAATTCCGCGTGCGGGGTGGGCGGAAGCGTTCGAGCAATTCGGCATCCCGAAGGGTCACTCCGGACCTGCCGAAGAAATGTTCGAGGCCGTGAATGCGGGATGGATGGACCTCGGTGTGGTGGGTACGGAGCACGTAGCGGGTACGACGTCCGCACGCGCTGTATTCGAGGCCGCGTCTAATGTGAACGGATAGGCCAAAACTGCATGAGGTTCTCCGTGATTTCGAGCTTCGCAACCCGAGATTTGGAGAACCTCTCCTTCAATGCAGGAATCTCTATCTGAACGCGATCGGCTTGAAGTCGGTGGTTTAGATCTGCGACGTCAGCTCGACCGGGAAATCGTCATTGTCGGCATCGCGCATGGCGGCGAGGCTGCGATTATCCAGCACTTCGGCGATTGCCTGCCGCACCTCCAGCATCATGTGGCGGACCTGGCAGGTCGCCTCGTCGCAATCCTCGCAGCGTTGATACTGCGTGCGGCTGGCGCAAGGGATTGGCGCCAGCGGCCCGTCAAGCACGCGCACGACATGGCCGATCTTGATTTCGGAGGCCGGCCGGGCAAGGCGGTAGCCGCCTTCCTTGCCTTTGCGGCTCTGGACGAAGCCGGCATTGCGCAACTCGCCCAGAATGGCATCGAGGAATTTCTTCGGGATGTTGTTGGCCACAGCGATGTCATTGACGAAGGCCAATTGGCCGGCCGGCAGGCCAGACAGATGCACGAGGGCCTTGAGGCCGTATTTGCCTTTTTTTGTCAGCATGCCCAGATCAACCCATAAAAGCCCCAACCACTCGCATCTGGCGACTGTTTGTGTGCAAATAATGACGTCTTCGCCGCGCGGTGATGTTTCGCGAAACAGCCACCCAATTGCACGTTAGGCATAAACGCGTTGATTCTTTGTAACGTTTTGCACTGAGAACGCGGATATTCCGCTGATAACCAGGTTATCGGCGTTCAAAAACGAAAAAAGCCGGCAGCGCGCCGGCTTTTTCGTCTGCTGTGCAGGTATCGCTGCCTCAGCGGCTGCCGTAGGTCTGGTCGAGCAGGCCGCCGGCGGCGAAATGCTCTTTCTGCACCTTGTCCCAGCCGCCGAAAACGTCTTCCACCGTCAGCAGCCGGACATCGGGGAAATCGGCCTTGTATTTCGCCGCCACAGCGGCGTCGCGGGCTCTGAGGCCGTTGCGGGCGGCGATGTCCTGGCCCTCCGGTGTGTAGAGGAAGTCGAGATAGGTCTTGGCCAGATCGCGCGTGCCGTGATCGTCGGCAACCTTGTCGACGATGGCGACCGGGAATTCGGCCAGCAGGCTGACCGAAGGCGTAACCTGCTCGAACTTGTCGTCGCCATACTCCTTGCGGATGCCGCGCGTCTCCGACTCGAAGGTGATCAGCACATCACCGATCTCGCGCTGCACGAAGGTGGTGGTCGCGGCGCGGCCGCCGGTGTCGAAGATCGGCACGTTGTTGAACAGCTTGGTGATGAACTCTTTCACCTTGGCGTCATCGCCCTTGAAGGCTTCCTTGGCGTAGGCGGTGGCCGCCAGATAGGTGTAGCGCGCATTGCCGGATGTTTTCGGGTTTGGGAAGATCACCTGCACGTCGTCGCGCACGAGATCGTTCCAGTCCTTGATGTGCTTGGGGTTGCCCGCGCGGACAAGGAACGAAGGCAGAGAATAGAAGGGCGAGGCATTGTCAGGGAAATCCTTCTGCCAGTCGGCCGAGACGAGGCCCTTCTTGACCAGGAAGTCGATGTCGATGACCTGGTTGAAGGTAACAACGTCGGCGCCAAGACCCTCGGCGATGGCGCGTGCCTGCGCCGAAGTGCCGGCATGCGACTGGTCCACGGTGACGCCCGGATGCTGGGCGATGAAAGCCTTGTTGACCTGCACGAACAGTTCGCGGCCGACATCATAGGATGCGTTGAGCAGTTTGTCGGCCGACCAGGCTTGGGAGGATGCAAGGAACAGGCCGGCGACGGTGGCAAGCCCGAGGAAAAATCGTTTCATGAAAACAGGCTCCGATGCAATGCGTTGATGGTCGGACCATAGCCGTGACGTATCATGCGCGACGAGGCATGCGCTGTCGGTTCGCGGCCTCGTCGTGGGAAAATATATCGCCTAAGTTGGCACCTGTTGGAATTCTGTTCCAGGAGATGGCTATCTTCGTCGGAGTTTTTCTGCGCCTTGTTTGCGGTGCTGCATGGCATATACAAAAGGCATATACAAAGAGCTGCCGCCATGCCCCAGAACCGTCATTCAACAACGCCGCCCAAGGAGGCGAAGCTGTTTCGCAACAACCGCAGCCCAACACGGGAGAGTTCACCCGGATCAGGAATCTGAAGGTCGAAAACTGGTTGGCGTAGCGCTTGAGCCGAGAATCAAGCCGCCGGAAAAAGCTTCCAGCGGCCGGGGCGGAACGCCACCCGGCTTTTTTGCGCCGCGGGATGATCGACCGGCAATTCGATTTCGACCCGCTGACGCTCACCACCGATCTCGAGCTCGACCCGGCGCGTGCCGGCGACGCGGCGGCTGGCGGCGACCGTGCCGGCGATGCAGCCGCTGCAGCCGTCCAGCAATTCGACATCGTGCGGGCGGAAGTAGAGCGTCGCATCGCCCGAGGGCTCGTTGGGCGCGGCAAGCCCGATCGGACGGTCGGCGAGCCAGATCTCGCCATTCTCGACTTTGACGGGAAGCGAGCTCGATTCACCGATGAAGCCGTAGACGAAGGGCGAGTTCGGCGTGTCGTAGATGTCGTCGGCGGTGCCGACCTGCTCGATGCGACCCTGGCTCATCACCACGACGCGGTCGGCAAGCTCCAGCGCCTCTTCCTGGTCGTGGGTGACGAAGACGGTGGTGTGGCCGGTGGCGTCATGGATTTCGCGCAGCCAGCGGCGCAATTCCCGGCGCACCTGCGCGTCAAGCGCGCCGAACGGTTCGTCGAGCAGCAGCACCTTGGGTTCGATGGCCATAGCCCGCGCCAGCGCCACGCGCTGCCGCTGGCCGCCGGAAAGCTGCGCCGGATAGCGCTTTTCCAGCCCCGACAGCTGGACAAGGTCCAGAAGCTCGGAGGCGCGGCGGCGAATCTCCTGCGCCGGGGGGCGCGACGGCCCGTGCCGGACCTTCAGGCCGAAGCCGATATTGTCGGCCACCGTCATGTGCCGGAACAGCGCATAG
The DNA here is from genome assembly GCF_003997975.1 of Mesorhizobium sp. M7A.F.Ca.US.005.03.1.1. Lineage (NCBI taxonomy): Bacteria > Pseudomonadati > Pseudomonadota > Alphaproteobacteria > Hyphomicrobiales > Phyllobacteriaceae > Mesorhizobium > Mesorhizobium sp. M7A.F.Ca.US.005.03.1.1. Next base: position 14,718 of record NZ_RZRO01000064.1, on the reverse strand, counting down.
TGCTGGAAGACAAAGCCGACATTGCGATCCTGGATCGACTTGTGCGAGGCGTCCTCGTCGCCGAAGAAGATGTTTCCGCGCGTCGGCCGCTCCAGTCCGGCGATCAGCCTGAGCAGCGTCGTCTTGCCGGAGCCGGACGGCCCCAGCAACGCGATCAGTTCGCCCGACTTGATATCGAGCGACACGTCGTGGAGGGCCGGAAACCGGTCAAACTCCTTGCGCACGTTGGCAACGCGAACTTCCATGCAAATCCCTCTGTCAGTGTCCGCGCGTCGCGGCGATCTCGGCGCCGTAGCGCATCTCGAGAAGTGTTTTCAAGACCAGCGTGACGAGCGCCAGGCCCGCAAGCAATGAAGCGACGGCGAAGGCGCCGACGGCGTTGTACTCGTTATAGAGGATTTCGACATGCAGCGGCATGGTGTTGGTCAGGCCGCGTATATGGCCCGACACCACCGAGACCGCGCCGAACTCGCCCATGGCGCGCGCATTGCACAGGAGCACGCCGTAGAGCAGCCCCCATTTGACGTTGGGCAAGGTCACGTACCAGAAGGTCTGCCAGCCATTGGCGCCAAGCGAAAGCGCTGCCTCCTCGTCGCCATTGCCTTGCTCCTGCATCAGCGGGATCAACTCGCGGGCGACGAAGGGGAAGGTGACGAAGATTGTGGCCAGCACGATGCCCGGCACGGCAAACAGGATGACGATGCCATGCGCTTTCAGCCAGGTGCCGAGCAGCCCCTGGGCGCCGAACAGAAGCACATAGACGAGGCCCGATATGACCGGGGAGACCGAGAAGGGAAGGTCGATCAGCGTGGTCAGGAAGGCCTTGCCCTTGAACTCGAACTTGGCGATCGCCCAGGCGGCGGAGATGCCGAACACAATGTTGAGCGGTACCGAGATCGCGGCGACCAGCAGCGTCAGCCGGATCGCCGAGCGTGTGTCGGGATTGCCGAGCGCTTCGGTGTAGGCACCGATGCCCTTGGCGAAGGCTTCGTTGAAGACGATGATCAGCGGCAAGAGCAGGAAAATGCCGAGGAAGGCAAAGGCGACGGCCATCAGGGCCAGACGCGCCGGGCGGCTTTCCGTGACCGCCGCCGACTGGCTTTCATGGTGCGGTTCGTAGGATTTGATCTCCGGATCAGCCATAGCGCTTGCGGCTCCACGACTGTGCGAGATTGACGACCAAAAGCATGATGAATGACAGGGCGAGCATGATCGCCGCAATCGCGGTTGCCGCCGGGTAATTGTATTCCTCCAGCCGGATGACGATCAGCAGCGGCGCGATCTCTGATTTGTAGGGCAAGTTGCCGGCTATGAAGATGACCGAGCCGTATTCGCCGACGCCGCGCGCGAAGGCGAGCGCGAAGCCGGTGACGATGGCCGGCGCCAGGCCCGGAAACAGGATGCGGGTGATGATCTGGAAACGATTGGCGCCAAGGGTGGCCGCGGCTTCCTCCACTTCCTTGTCGATCTCCTCCATGATCGGCTGCACGGTGCGCACGACGAAGGGCAGGCCGATGAAGATCAGCGCGATGACGATACCCAGCGGGGTATAGGCGACCTTGATGCCGAGCGGCATCAGCAATTTGCCGATCCAGCCGTTCGGCGCGTAGAGCGTGGTCAGCGCGATGCCGGCCACAGCCGTCGGCAAGGCGAAGGGCAGATCGACCATGGCATCGACGATGCGGCGGCCGGGGAAGCGGTAACGCACCAGCACCCATGCGACCAGCGTGCCGAAGACGACGTTGACAGCAGCCGCGACGAAGGCAGTGCCGAAGCTGATTCTCAGCGCATTGATGGTGCGGCGATCGGTGGCGATCGCCCAGAATTCAGGCCAGCCAAGGGCGGCCGAGCGCCAGAGCAGCCCGGATAGCGGGATGAGGATGATGAGGGTGAGGTAGGCAAGCGAGAAGCCGAGCGTCAATCCGAAACCCGGAATGACGCTCGGCTGCCTGAATCGCCACCCCGCTTGGGCGGGTGCTGTGGTCATGTCGTCCTGAATATCGACTGCTTACTGGGGCTTGTAGATCTGGTCGAATATACCACCATCGCCGAAATGATAAGGCTGTGCTTTTTTCCAGCCACCAAACTGTGGATCGTCGATGGTTACAAGTTTGATCGGCGGCAGCTTGGCGAGGTCCTCGGCCGGCACCAGATCGGGCTTGGCAGGACGATAATGGTTCTTGGCGATGATCGTCTGCGCTTCTTTGGAATAGAGCCAGCTCAGATAGGCTTCGGCGATCTTGCGCGTGCCCTTGGCATCGACATTGGCGTCGACCACTGCCACCGGCGGTTCTGCCAGGATGGAGGTCGGCGGGTAGACGATGTCGAAATTGTCGGCACCGAACTCGTCGAGCGCCAGATAGGCCTCGTTTTCCCAGGCGATAAGCACATCGCCGAGACCCTTTTGCGCGAAGGTCACGGTCGAGCCGCGCGCGCCGGTGTCGAGCACCGGGGCATTGGCGTAGAGCTTGCCGACGAACTCCTTGGTCTTGGTCTCGTCGCCGCCGTCATTGGCGTTGGCGTAGGCCCATGCGGCGAGATAGTTCCAGCGCGCGCCGCCGGACGTCTTGGGATTGGGCGTGATCACCTGGACACCGTCCTTGACGAGGTCGCTCCAGTCGTGAATGCCCTTGGGATTGCCCTTGCGCACGAGGAAGATGATGGTCGAGGTGTAGGGCGCCGAATTGTTTTCGAATTTGGTGCGCCAGTCCGGATTGATCTTCTTCGACTTCGAGACGATGGCATTGATGTCGCCTTCGAGTGCCAGCGTCACCACATCGGCGTCGAGGCCGTCGATCACGGCGCGGGCCTGGGCGCCCGATCCGCCATGCGACTGCTGGACGGTGACCGTCTCTCCGGTCTCGGCCTTCCAATGGGCGACGAAAGCTTCGTCATAGGCCTTGTAGAGCTCGCGTGTCGGATCGTAGGAGACGTTGAGAATGGTGGTATCGGCAAACGCGAAACCGAGCGTGCCGAACTGGACAGATGTGGCGACCAGTGCGCCGAGCAGTTTCCTGAAATGAGGTTTGGTCATTTCTGCCTCCGTTGAACCCGCGCCAAATCTACCGAATTGGTAGAAATTAGATGCATTCAATGTTGCCTTTTTTGCCCCTCTTGAGAAAATGTTCGGCGCCATTTCGTCCTTTGGAGAAATATTTTCCTCTTGCGGCCAAAGGAAGAATCCATGGCCCTGCCACTCAGCCTATCTAGCAATGGGTAGTGCCGAGGCAAGGTGTGGAATTTGATCCGGTGCCTCAATCGGCGGTGATGGGAAAGTCGAAACGCTGTTTGGCGAACGGTTCGCTTTTCAGCGTGAAGTGCCACCATTCCCTTGCATAGTTCTTGAAGCGGCCCGCGCGCATGGCTTCGACAAGCATCTTGCGATTTGCCGCCGCTTCACTGGCAGGGCCGCGATATGCGGTTTCGCTCATTGAATCAAAGCAGTCGAAACCGGTACCGAAATCGAGCGTGTCGGCATCCCCGGTGCCGCAGGCCGGGTTCGGGCTGGACCTGCGGTCCATCCGGGCGACGGCGACGTCGACGGTCGAGCCACGTGAATGAGTCGACAACTCTCCGACATAGCCCTTGGCGATCAGGTCGCTGCGCCTGACCTCCGGATACCATTGCGGATCGGGCGGCCCGCCCTGTTTTGTCCATTCGCCCATGTCGGCGACGGCGCGGGCAGGGCGGTAGCAATCGAACACCACCAGGGTCAGGTGTTTGGCCGCGATCGCTTTCTGGACAGCGGAGAGTGCCTTCGCCGCATCCTCGGTGAGGATGCAGACCGGGGCGCCATAGCCGTTCACCTTGCGGTGCAGAAAATTATCCGATCCGGCGTAGCGGATGTCCTGGCGGATCGAGGGGTCGACATCGGCGAGCCGGACAAAGCCGGCGGGGAGTGGGTCAGCGAGAGCAGGGAGGGTGATTGCCGTGACAAGGATTGTTGCTGCCAGTGCTGAGGCTGCCGACAGGAAAGGATCGCGCGAGGCACCCCCCTCTGCCTTGCCAGGTATCTCCCCCGCAAGGGGGGAGATTGGCAGCTTTGGCGTCCTGCTCCACCATTGATAACTGGCGAAAGCGGCAAGGACATCCGATCGCCCTCCTTGCGGGGGAGATCGCCGGCCGGCCAGAGGGGGGTGCCTCGGAACAGGCATGGGTGAAGTATCCCGCTATCCGCTGAGCCTGTGGAAAGCCAATTCCACGAATCGCTTGCAGCCGTCTATTCGACAAACACCTTCACGCTCGCCGCGCGTCCCGCGGCGTCGATGACGGTCAGCGTCGAATAGCCGGCGCCGTCGGGCTGCCAGGTCGCGGTGCGGCGACGGTCGATGCCCACCAGCGGCTTGCCGTTGGCCAGCCAGCGGAATGGCGCACGGCCGCCTTGCAGTTTCAGCACCAGCGGCGAGGCGTCGACCGAATTGGTGCCGAGATCGACGCGGGCGCCGTCGGGCGGGAAGATGATGGTCGGTGCGGGTTCGGTCACTGTCGCCTGCACCAGGCCGTCCGCTCCGGCGCCGAAGCGGGCGAGCGTCACCGGCAGGTCCTCGCGCCTGGGGCTGAACAGTCCGGGCGGCTTGCCCGGCAAGGGGACGGCGACCAGGCCCGAGCGGACAAAACCGTCGAACAGGATGGGAGCGGCCGAGACATAACCGGACAGTCCGGGCACCGCGCCGGCGTCGGGACGGCCGACCCAGACACCGAGCACATAGCGGCCGTCGAAGCCGACCGACCACGCGTCGCGGTACCCGTAGGACGTGCCGGTCTTGTAGGCAATGCCGCGCTGCAGGGCACCCTCGGGCGGCTTGACGCCCGACAGTATGTCGATGATCTGCCAGTTGGCCTGACCGTCGAGGATGGTGGCGCTGGTGCGCTCGGCATTGGCCGGCTCGGTGCCGTCATGCAGCGTGTGCGTCTTGCCGCCATTGGCGAGCCCTGTGTAGAGCTGGACGAGGTCGCGCAGCGTGACGCCTACGCCGCCAAGGCCGATGGCCAGGCCCGGCGCCTCGTTGACCGGCAGTATGGGGCTGACGCCGGCCTGGCGGAAGCGCGCCATCAGCCGCGTTGGCCCGACCGCGTCGAGCACGCGGATCGCCGGCACGTTGAGCGACAGTTGCAGCGCTTGCCGGATGCTGACATCGCCCTGGTAGCCCATGTCGAAATTCTTCGGCCGGTAGCCGGAGAAATCGACAGGGCTGTCATCGATCAGCGTCTCCTGCGCCACCAGGCCCTGTTCGAAGGCAAGACCGTAGATGAACGGCTTCAGCGTCGAGCCGGGCGAGCGGACGATCTTTGTCATGTCGATCCAGCCGGAGCGGCTGGCGTCGAAGAAATTGGCCGAGCCGACTTCGCCAAGGATGTCGCCGGTGCGGGAGTCGGCCAGCACCATGGCGACCGACAGGCGAGGGCCGAGCTTGGTGGCGGCGTCCCTCGCCACCTGTTCCAGCCCCTCCTGGACGCTCTTGCGGATCGTCAGTTGCAAGGGCTGGCCGGGGACGGCCTTGGGCAACATCGCATAGGCGGCGTGCGCGGCGAGCGCCGGCAGCGTGCGGCGCAGGTCCGAGACATCGTCGAGGGCGGCCCGTGCGGCCTCGCGCTCGCCGAGCAGGCGGGAGGAGACCATTCGGGTCAGCACCCGGTCGCGGGCGGCGTGGGCGATCTTCAAATTGCGGTCGGGCCGCCGCTTTTCCGGCAGCTGCGGCAGGGCGACGAGCAGGGCGGATTCGGAAACGGTGAGCCGTTTCGGCTCCTTGCCGAAATAGGCCAGCGAGGCGGCGCGCACGCCTTCCAGATTGCCGCCATAGGGCGCCAGCGTCAGGTAGCGTTCGAGGATTTCGCGTTTCGACAGCCGCCGTTCGATCTGGATGGCGCGCAGCATCTGCTTGATCTTGGAGCCGAGGCTGCGGCTTTCGCGCGGCTCGATCAGCCGGGCAAGCTGCATCGAAAGCGTCGAGCCGCCGGAAACGATGTGGCCGCTGGTGGCGAACTGGCCGGCGGCGCGCGCCAGCGCCAGCACGTCGACGCCCTCATGGTCCCAGAAACGTTTGTCTTCATAGGTGACCAGCATGTCGACGAATTGCTTGTCGACCTGGTCGAGCCGGGTTTCGAGCCGCCAGTAGCCGTCCGGCGTGGCGAAGGCGCGCAACAACTGGCCATCGCGGTCCTGGATTTCGGTGGAGACCGTGAGTTCGGCTGGAAGCGGGGGCGGGAAGGCGCGGTCGAGTTCCCAGAGGGACGCGGCGGAAAGGGCGAGGATGCCGGCGCACCCTGCCGCTCCAACAGCGAATTTGCGAAGCATCTTCATGGCAGTAAAGATGCCCCCTCATCCGGCCGCTTCGCGGCCGCCTTCTCTCCGGTGGGGAGAAGAGACTGGCGCCAGCGCTGGCCGTCTCCTCTCCCCTCGGGGAGAGGTCGACCGAGCGAAGCGGAGGGCGGGTGAGGGGGCACTTTGCTCATCGCGTCCATCACCATCAGCGCCTTACGGCGCCTTGATCTCCATCATGCCGGTGGCGGTGCGGGCCGAGTATTGGGGCCGATACATGTCTTCCACCGTTGCCGCGGGGTGCGCATAGGTACCCGGCGTCACGGCGCGCACGACATAGGCGAGGGTCAGATTGTGGTCGTGGTCGCCGTCGGCCGGGTTGAATGCCGCGACGAAACGGTCGTCGCGGAATTCGAGATGGGCCGCATCGGTCTGCGCAAGCCACGAGAAGTTCGTCAACTGGGCGCTGGAGACCAGGCCGGGATTGTCGATCTCGAAGCCGGCCGGCAACAGGTCGGTGACCAGCAGGCGCGACGGCCATGTGTTCTGCTCGTTGACCTTGAGCACGACGACATAGCGTTCGTTCTGAGTCGCCTCCGTGACATTGGCTTCGGTGCCGTCGAGCTTGTAGTAAGTGCGGCTGATTGTGAAGCCGTCGCCGCCGGCCGGCAGCGGCTGGACCGGCGACGCCACCGTGGTGACGACGGCCTGCAGCGGGGTCTTGCCGGTGTTGGCGATGGTCAGTGGGCTGTCGACAAGGTCAGAGCCTTCGACCTGGTTGGAGTAGCCGCCGGAATGTGCCGCGCCATTGACGGTCAGCGTGATCGTATCATTGCCTTCTTTCAGCGCGCGGGCCGCCAGCAGCATCCAGGATTCGTCCTGGGTGCTGGTCCAGCGGGCTTCGGCGCGTTCCTTGGTCACCAGCCTGATCAGCTCCGGCACGATTGTCGGTACCGGCTTGGATTCCGCCGCCAACGCCAGCATCGCCGCGCCATCACGCAGCCGCGAACCGTAGTCGGAGCGGTAGTAGTCGTAGTCGGTGGTCGACTTGGCCAACTGCAGGGCAGTCTTGAACGTCGATTCCGCACGCGGTGTATCGCCGTAGAGCGCCAGGCTTGCCGCCAGCTGGGCAACGGCCATCGGGCTGGAAAAAGCTTCGAGCTGCGTGTCCGCATAGTAGCGCAGGTCGCCGATCGAGGCCTTCTTGTTGCGGGCCAGAACGTAGAGGGCGTAGGCGATCTCGCTGCCCCGGTCCTGGACGCTCTGGTCGTAGCCGAGTGAGTTCTGCAGGTTGCTGAGCGCCTGGTTCATGGCCAGGCTCGGCACGTCGTACTTCTGCTCGCGCGCCCTGGTCAGGAAGTCGGTGACATAGGCATCGAGCCACAGATCGCCGGAGCCCGGGCCCCACAGGCCGAAGCTGCCGCCCGAGGCCTGGTAGCTCAGAACCTTGTAGATGGCGTCCTGGATGCGGCCATGGATATCGGGATCGCTGGCCATGCCGATGCCGGACGCCAATTCATTGACGTAGAGAAGCGGCATGGCGCGGCTGGTGGTCTGCTCGGCGCACCCATAGGGGTAGCGGTCGAGCGTCATCAGCAGCGAAGGCACGTCGAAGGCGGCAGCCTGCGAAACGCCGACGCTGACAGAGGCGCCGTCGAGCAGGCTTGCCGCGAGCAGCTCCTTGTCGACGCGAAGCGCGCCGCCATCGCCCTTGAGGTCGACCACCAGGCGGGTGGTGACCGGTAATTGCGCCGGGCGCACCGGCACATAGAGCGTCTGCTCGACCTTGGTACCGTCGGCATGGGCAAGCTTGATGGTGAGCGAGGCATTGCCGGCCGTCTGAGCGATCAGCGGCACGGTCAGCGTCTGGCGCTTGCCCTGGGCGAGCGTCAGCTTCTGGGGCAGGGGCTTGTCGCCCGTCGACAGGTCGCCCGTCGTTTCGATCGAGAACGCATAGTCGCCGGCCGGACCGTCGGTGTCGGCGACGTCGAGGCGCATAACGGCGGCGTCACCAGGCGCCAGGAAGCGCGGCAGGCCGGCGGTGATGACCACGGGATCGCGCACGATCACGTCGGACTGGGCGTGGCCGACCGCGTCCTTGGTCCAGGCGACGGCCATGACGCGCACGGTGCCGTTGAACTGCGGGATGTCGAAGTCGACCCGCGCCTTGCCGTCGGCGTCAAGCTCGACGACGCCGGAAAAGAAGGCGACAAGCTTTTCGGTCGGCGGGCTGCCTTGCGCCTGCATGTTGGCGCCGTCGCCGCCGGTCCTGAGCTTGCCGGCGTTGCCCAGAGAACCGTCGATCAGGCGACCGTAGATGTCGCGGATTTCCATGCCCAGCATGCGCTGGCCGAAGAACCAGTTCTCCGGATCCGGCGCCTTGTAGTTGGTCAGGTTGAGGATGCCGACATCGACGGCGGCAACCATGACATAGGCATTGCTGCCCGGCTGCACGCCGGCGACCGAAACCGGGATCGACAGCTGCTGGCGCGGCATGGTCTTGTCCGGTGGCGTCAAGGTGATGGCGAGCTTCTTCGAACCCGGATCGACCTTCAGCCATTTCACGCCGATGGCGCGGGCCGGCATGCGCGTCTCCTGCGCATCGCCCGGCCGGAACAGGGTTGCGGTGACATAGGCGCCGGCGCCCCAGTCGTCGCCGACCGGAATGTCGACGGTGCTGCCGCCGGCCGGCACTGACGCCGTGATGGTCTTCAACAGCTTGTCGGAGCCGATGTTGATCAAGAGTTCGCCGGCAAAATGCGGCGAGATTTTCAGCTTGGCCACTTCGCCGGCGGCATAATTGTCCTTGTCGAGGGCGATTTCGAGGCCGTCAGGCGTTTCGGTGGTGGTCGAGGAGACATACCAGCCGGCGTCGAACTCGTAGCTGGTCGCCGGTCCTTCGGGATCGGCGGTTTCAACCTCGAGCCTGTACTGACCCCAATCGACCGGCACGGAGACCGTTGCGTCGCCGTCGGCGTTGAGGTCGACCTGGCCGTTGGCGATCGACTTGGTGAAGGTAACCGGCTCGTAATTCCACGAATTGTTGGAGCGGTACCACTGGTAATTGCGTTCGACCTTGACCAGCGTCCATTGCGCGCCTTTCAGCGCCTCACGCTTGCCGTCGGGATCGACGGCGATCAGGCTGAACTTGGCCGTGCCGCCCTGCGGCACTTCATTGTCGGCGAAATCCGGACGAATGCCGATCATATGGCCCTGCGGGCGGATGCCGATGTTGAGCGAGCGCTCGATGGCGCGGCCGCCGGTTTCACGCATCCTGACCGTCACCTTGGCGTCGACCAGCTTGGTGGTCGAGGGCAGTTGGTCGACGGAGACCGGGAAGGTCACCTTGCCGTCATCGCCAACCACCGGCAGATCGGCGAGGGGGGTGACCGTGGGTTCGGCCGACTGCTCGTCGGCGAGACCGAAGGAAAAGCCCTGGAAACGGTCCCAGTCGCGCGACGTCGACAGCGTCAGCTCGCCTTCCAGCGCCAGGCCTGCTGCCGGCGCGCCATAGAGGAAGCGGCCGTCAATGTCGATGTTGGCGGTTTCGCCCTGGGCGATTTCCTGCTTGTCGGCCTTCATGTCGAATTCGATGCGATCCGGCACGAAATCCTCGACCAGGAACATCTGGCTGGCCACCGCGGGCTGCTTGGGATCGGTGTAGATCGACACCGACCAGGTGCCGCGCATGGCGTTGGGGGCGAGCGGCAGGTCGACGGCATGGCCGCCGGCCGATGCGCCGTCGCTGACGATACGGCGGTCCTCGACGCCGTCGGGGCGCGAGAAGATGAAGGTCAACGGCAGGTTTTCGACCGCCTTGGCGGCACCGTCGCGAGCAAGTGCGGCGACATGAACATCCTCGCCGGCGCGGTAGATACCGCGTTCGGTCCAGGCATAGACGTCGAGCGCACCTGGCGCCGCGCGCCCGGTGACGCCGCGGTCGGACAGGTCGAAGCCGGCCCGGCCCATGTCGAGGAAGACGAAGTCATTGTCGCCCTGCTTTGCCATCAGCACGGCCGGCACCATGCCGCCGTCGCCGCGCGTCAGGCCGGGGTTGAAGACGGCATGGCCGTCGGCATCCGACGTCGCCGTGCCCAGAACCTCATTGTTCCTGGCGACCAGCGTCAGTTCGGCGCCGGCGATCGGCTTGGCGCTGCCCAGCGAACGGGCAAAGACATTGAGCCCGTCCTGACCGGTATAGGTCGACAGGCCGATGTCGGAGACGACGAACCATTGCGTGGCCATCGAGTTGTAGTCGTCGCTCTTGTCGTTGACGGCCTGGGCGGTCAGCACGTAGACGCCGGGCTTGCGCTGCGGCACCGCCTCGTCGACCGGGAAGGAGGTGGTGACCTCCTTGTTGAGGTCATTGGCGATGTCGAGCTGGCCTTGCCAGACCGGCGCGCCCATCTGCTCGGAAATGTTGGAGATGTCATAGCCGTCCAGCTGGTGCAGGAACTGGTAGCCCGACAGAAGCTGGGCGAGCGAACGATCGCCGATGCGATAGAGCTTCATCTCGGCAGCGTTCATGTTGACGGTAACGATCGGAATGCCACGGCGCGCGCCGGCCGGCAGCACGAAGCTATCACCGGTGAAGCGGGCGGACGGTGCGCGGTCCTGGACATAGATCGACAGCACCACGGGTGCCGCGGTCACTTCGCCGATTGCCGCCGGCAGGCCGGCGCGGAAGGTGACGTCGTAGTGCTGGCCATGCTCCAGCCCTTCGACGCAGATCTGCTTGTCCTTGGCCTCGACGCCCTTGGGCGGTGCATTGTCGACAGTGACGAATTGCGCGTAATCGACGCCGGTCTTGACCAGATCCTCGGAGAATTGCGCGCAGATGCGCGGCGCGCTGGTGTCGGCGTCGATGGTGTGGTCGATAACGCGGAAACCCTTGCGCGCCTTCAGATCGGCATAGTCGGCCTGGACCGCCGGCGACGGATTCAGGGCAAGGCTCGCCTCATAGGCCTGCAGCGCCGGCCGGTAGAGATCGCGCTTGTCGAGGCCGTTGCCGAGCAGCGCCAGCACTTCGGCGCGCGTCTTGGTGGTGCGCAGTAGTTTATAGGCATTGAATGCGGCCGAAGTGCCGTTCGTCGGCAAAGTGGAAGCTTCGGATGTGCTGGCGGCGGGCTGCACGGCCAGCGTTTCACGCGCCAGGTTGAGCCAGAGCTGGCCATCATCGGGCAGTACCGAGACAGCGGCCTCGTATTTCAGCATGGCGGAGCGGTGGTCGCCGGTCAGCACGGCCTGTTCGGCGGCACTCAGCAAGGCAGCCATGCCTTCTGTCGGCTTGTCATAGGCCGGGCCGAGCAGCTTGTTGCGGTATTGCTGGGCCTGGTCGGCCATCCAGTTGGGGAAGAAGGCGAGTTCCGGCGGCGCGCCGATATCAGGATCGCCATCGATGTTGACGACCTTGCCGGCGACCGCGCCATTGAAGGTTTTCAACTGGTTGTAGTCGGATTTGAGGAAGCACCATTTGGCCTTTTTATTGTAGGTGAAGGCGCGGCAGGCCGGGTCTCCCAGGCATGTCGTCTTGCACTGGTCGATTGTCACATTCTGGTCGGACCTGAGATCAAAGCCGAAATAATCGGAATTGTCCGTTGTCGCGATACGCCGGGCTTCGGCCGCCTGCGAGACGCTGCTCCAGGCCAGGACATTGGCCCAGGCAAAAAACAGGAGAATCAGAATCGAAAGACCACGAGCCGCGCGCATTGCCATAACACCCCTCCAGACACAGCTGACGTCCGGGCATGATCAAGCTTCAGTCAGGCTTGTCAACACAAGGACGCGGCAGGGGTCCGCCTGCCAACGGTTTCCTTTCCGGTCGATGACCGGTAGTACCTCCATAGGACAGGGGATCACGCTTTCTTGCGGCGACGCAAAAGGTGTGAATTCCAAGCCCGTCCTATTTCAGACAATTGGATTGTGGCCCCTTTACGAGCGCTTCAGAACTTCATTCCAATTTTAGTTTTGTAACCTAGGTTGTCTTAATGCCGGCGCATGAAGAGCAGATGTCAGGAGGTCGCGCGCCAGGGCGTGCGCTTCCGCGCGCCCTGCTGCTGGCCATGATGTGCTCGACCGTGCTCGTCGCCGAATCGCCCCCGGCGGCCGCTTTCGAGCTTTTCGGCATCAAGCTGTGGGGATCGTCCAGCGACGAGGAGGCCGACATCGTCGATCCTCTGCGCTACGCCGTGACCATCAATGCCCCCGACGCGGACAAGGACCTGGTCAAGAAGCTCGAAAATGCCACGGCGCTGAAGAGCGACGAGGAGCGTCCGGTTTCAGGCTCGCTCGGGCTGATGGCCAAGGCGCGCAGCGACCGAGAACAGCTTGTCGCCGCGCTCTATGCCGATGCCCGCTACGAAGGCGTCGTCACCGTCACCATCGACGGCAAGCCGCTCGACGATTTGCCGCCGGATGCCGAATTCAAGGGTCCGCAGCCGGTTCCCGTGGCGATCGACATTGCTACCGGGCCGAAATTCACCTTGGGCAATATCAGGCTGCAAGGCGACGCGGCAGGACTGATGAGCGCCGATTATGGCCTGATATCAGGCGGCGACGCCGGATCCGGCGCAGTGCTCAAGGCCGAGGCGCTGATCGTGCGGACGCTGAAGGAGCAAGGCAGGCCGCTGGCAGAGGTGACGGACCGCCAGATCGTCGCCGACCATGCCACCTCGACGCTCGACGTGACGCTGACGGTCGCCGCCGGACCGGTCGCCGGCTATGGCCCGACCACCGTGGAAGGCACCGAGAAGGTCGACCGCGACTTCACCGAATACATGACCGGCCTCAAGCGCGGCCGGCAATACTCGCCGCAAGAGATCGACGATGCGCGCGACCGGTTGCTGGCGCTCGAGGTCTTCAACAGCGTGACGTTCAAGGAAGCCGACAAGCTCGATGCCGACGGCAACATTCCGATCGGCGTCCAGGTCAGCGAGCGCAAGCCACGCTATTTCGGCGTCGGCGGCACTTTTTCCAACACCGAGGGGCTGGGCCTTGAGGGCTATTGGGGCCACCGCAATTTGTTCGGCCGGGCCGAGAAGCTGCGCATCGATGGCAAGATCAGCGGCATTGGCAGCAACGATCTCGGCGAACTCAACTACAATGCCGGTATCATGTTCGAGAAACCCGGTGTGATCGGACCGGCATCGAAGTTCTTCGCCGGCGTCAAGACGGTGCTCGAACATCCTGATGCCTATGACCATTTCTCGGTCAAGGGCAGCGCCGGCCTGTCCTACGAACTGACCAAGAAGCAGACGGTTTCCGCCGAGGTGGCGCTCGACTATTCCCGCATCCACGACGCTTTCGGCAAGCACAAATACCTGATCGCCAGCATTCCGCTGCAATATGTCTACGACAACAGGGACAACCGCCTGAACCCGACCAGCGGCTTCCGGGTGCTGGCCTATGCCGAGCCGAGCTACGACATTTTGAATGGTGCGGCCTTCCTGAAGCTCAAGGGCGAGGGATCGGCCTATCAGTCGCTGGATTCGGCTTCCAAGTTCGTGCTGGCCGAACGTGTCGCCATCGGGTCGATCGTCGGCACCGGGCTTCAGAATGTGCCGGCCGACCGGCGCTTCTATTCCGGCGGCGGCGGTTCGGTGCGCGGCTACGCCTATCAGGGCATCGGTCCGAAGGATTTCACCGGCCAGCCGATCGGCGGCCTGTCCTTCTTCGAAACCTCGGTCGAGATGCGCATCGCCATCACCGACACGATCGGCATCGTGCCGTTCGTCGATGCCGGCACCGTGTCGACCAAATCGGTTCCCGATTTCTCCGATGTCAAGGTCGGCGCCGGCGTCGGCCTGCGCTATGTCACGCCGTTCGGGCCGCTGCGCATCGACGCGGCCGTGCCGCTCAACCGCGATCCGGGCGATCCGCATTTCGGCATCTATGCCGGCATCGGACAGGCATTCTGAGCGATGAAAACAGTCTGGCGCATCCTCCGCATTGTTCTCTACACCCTGCTGATCGTGATTGCGGGAGCGATCGGCGCGCTGGTGGTGCTAACCAAGACCGAGCGCGGCCGCGACAATCTCGCCGGCATCATTTCGCGGCTGGCATCGACCGACGACCGCAAGATCACGGTCAGCGGCATAGACGGCATCTGGTCGGGAGCCCTCAGCGTCGACCATGTCGTGCTGGAGGATCGCGAGGGTGCCTGGCTGGTGGCGCGCAAGGTGGCCGTCGACTGGTCGCCGCTGGCGCTGCTGTCGAAAAACTTCAGCGCCGACCGTATCGCCGCCGAGCGCATTGAGCTGGCGCGATTGCCGGTGGCCAGCACGCAGCCGGCGCCGAGCGGCGGCACGACGACGCTGCCGGTTTCCATCGACATCAAGCAGATCGACCTGCCCGAGATCGCGCTTGGCCAAGACCTTGCCGGCAGCGGCATCGCCGAACTTGCCGCCAGGGGCATGCTCAAGGCCGATGCCGCGCCTCTGGCGGTCGAGACGGTGCTCAAC
>NZ_RZRO01000063.1:0-40172 GCF_003997975.1 Mesorhizobium sp. M7A.F.Ca.US.005.03.1.1 | reverse complement strand
CTTCTGGATCGCGCTCGGGCTTGCCGCCGCTTCGTTCATGAAGTTCGGCGTCAACCTCCTCGGCCTGGTGATCGCCGCACTGGTCGTCGCCTGCTTCACGTTCAAGGGCGGCCGCGAGACGTTGCAAATCTGTGTCGACTCGCTCGCCGAAGGCGCCAAGAACGCGCTGCCGGTCGGCATTGCCTGCGCCATTGTCGGCATCGTCATCGGCACGCTGACGCTGACCGGCATCGCTTCGACCTTCATCGGCTGGATCATCTCGATCGGCGAGGACAATTTGTTCCTGTCGCTGGTGCTGACCATGGTCACCTGCCTGGTGCTGGGCATGGGCATTCCCACCATTCCCAACTACATCATCACCTCGTCGCTGGCCGGGCCGGCGCTGCTCGAGCTTGGCGTGCCGCTGCTGGTCAGCCACATGTTCGTGTTCTATTTCGGCATCATGGCCGATTTGACGCCCCCGGTGGCGCTGGCGGCGTTCGCCGCCGCACCGATGGCCAGGGAAAGCGGCCTGAAAATCGGCATCCAGGCGACCAAGCTGGCCATTGCCGGCTTCGTCGTGCCGTTCATGGCGGTCTACACGCCGGCGCTGATGCTGCAGGACGCAGGTCCGATCGCCGCCCAGTTCGGCTATCCCGTCGAGGTCGGCTACATCGTCGCCAAGGCGTGCATGGGCATCGTGCTGTGGGGTGCCGCCGCCGTCGGTTTTCTGGTCACCCGCATGGCGTGGTGGGAGCGGCTCGTCGCCTTCGCGGCCGGCGTGCTGCTGGTCGCCGCGGTGCCGCTCACCGACGAGGCCGGCTGGGTGCTGGCGCTGGCCTGGATCGGCTGGCACTGTTTTCGCGCGCGGCAGGCTTCAGTCAGAACATGAGCCTATGCCTCCTGGCCGCGGGCAAGACGGTAACGCTCTCCGTCGCCGCCTTCACGCTGTCCTGGACGCATTCGGTGGAACGGACGCGCTGGCAAGAAGACTGGAAGGTCACGTCCTCCGGCCTGCAGGTGGTCGAAGCCCGGATCGAGGGCTCGGGCGCCGGCATGGAGCCACCGGAAGGCGCTGTGCTGAAGGAGGGTTGGTGGAGCTATGCGCCTGATGTCGGCCCGCAGCGGCGCGTCGTGCTCGCCGCTTCAGGTGCAACCAGCGACGGCTGGACACTGTGCACGGTTCAGGGCTGCCGGGAATTGGGGAGGACGGCAGGCGGACCGATCGTGCTCGAGCCGTGCCGGCCGGATGGCACGAGCCAGCCGCGGTAGCGCATAGCCACCCTCAGCCAAGGAACCGCTCGCGCAGCTCCGGAGAAGGAATGTCGCAAGCGTCCTTCCTGCCGAACAGGGCGTAGCGGTTCCTGGCGATGCGATCGTAGAGCCAACCACGCAGCGGGCGCGGCAACAGCAACAGTGCTTTGGCCGCCCGCCAAGGCCAGCCGAGTTCCGCCATGACGGCGACAAAACTGTCCAGCCGCGTGAAGGCGACGCCGTCGATCAGGACGAGATTGGTTTCGTAAGAGTCGGTGCGCAGTCCATGCTTCCGGAACAGCGCTTCACCGAAGGGCGACTGCGCGGTGGCGAAGCGGAAACGGCCTTGGCGGTCGAGCCTGACCACCATGCGCACGAAACCGGAGCAGAGCACGCAGACGCCATCGAAAACGATCAATGGATGGCGTGAGTCGAGAACTGTTTCGAAGGGACGAGTTGACTGGGGTCGAACTGGTTGAGGATGGTCCGTCACGCTGGCCTCGGCTGCTCGTGTCCTATGACACTAAGCCGGCCAGCGATGGTATCAAAGCCGTGGCGATGTCGCACGGCGCCTGTCGGCGAGAGCGGGACGCTCGGCGCGATAGGTGGTGGCGCGGGTAGAGGCGGCCGGCCTGCAGATCCGGCTGTTGTGGCGATTTTCGAAAGCCATGATCAGTGCGCGCCCAGCGAGTTGCCGCGACGGGCGCAGGCCGGGCCGGGGCCGCGCATGTAATAGCGTTCGGGCCGGTAGGTCGGCGCGACGAATTCGCGGATGGCGGCGGCATAGCCGATGAGGTGCGCGAGGAAGTTCATTACCTTGTCCCTGTCCCGATTTTCGGATGTCCCTTCCGAATTGCGGTCATCATAGCGTCGAGGCGTGAATAGTCGGTGAACGTGATGTTAATATCTGGTCGAAAATGCCTTGCTTCGTGGCTGGAATGCGGCTGATTCGGGGTCTTTCCGTGCAGTTGGTTGGCATTCCGGCCAATGTGACTTTTGCATCACATATGTTTCGTTTGAATGTCGCCTGCGCGCGGTTCTGTTTCAACTTTTGCCGAGCCCGCGAAATTTCCGTGCTGGCGGCCAGAACCAACCAGGCGGCCCCTTGGCATCCAGATCGGCGCGGGAGCGCGGAACTGGAGCGCGATCTGTCCGTTCTCACCTTCATCTGGTTCTGAAGGGAAGATATCATGGCGCCGCGTCCGGCCTGGAGAGGCTATCTGAAGCTTTCGCTGGTCACCTGTGCCGTCGAACTGACCAATGTCGTCACCCATACGGAGCGGGTCTCGTTTCGCATTCTCAACCGCAAGACCGGCAACACGGTGAAGCGCCTCTATGTCGATGCCGAAACCGGCAAGCCGTTGGAGGAGGAGGACGAGATCAAGGGTTATGAACTCGACGATGGCAATTTCATCCATATCGAGGAAGACGAGATCGAGGCGGTGCAGATCGAATCCTCGCACACGATGGCGCTCGACGGCTTCGTCGACAAAGCTTCGATCCAGCAGATCTATCTCGACACGCCCTACTATGTGGCGCCGGCCGACAAGGTGTCGGAAGAGGCGTTCGCCGTCATTCGCGATGCGATGGCGGGCAAGAAGATGGCCGGGCTGGCGCGTATCGTGCTCTACCGACGCGAACGGCCGGTGGTGATCGAACCGCTCGGCAAGGGCATGGTGCTGACGACGCTGCGCTACGACAACACGGTGCGGCAACCGGACACCGTCTTCGGCGACATCGAGCCCGTGAAGACCGATCAGGAGATGACCGATCTGGCCGAGTTGATCATCGACAAGAAGAAGACGAAGTTCGATCCCTCGAAATTCGACGACAAATACGAGGACGCGCTGCTGGAGCTGATCCGCGCCAAGAAGGCCGGCCACAAGGCGCCGAAGGCTAAGGCCGCGCCCAAACCTTCCAATGTCGTCAATCTGTTCGACGCGCTGAAGAAGAGCCTGTCGGACTCCGGGTCATCGAAAACATCTTCGTCGGCGAAGGCCAGGCCAGCGGCCAAACGCGCCAAGTCGAAAGCCAGCGCGCCCAAACGCAAATCGGCGTGAGGAACCCCAACGAATGGCCAGCCTCGAACAATATCATTCCAAGCGCGATTTCAAGAAAACCGCCGAACCGGCCGGCAAGGTCGCCCGGACCAAGCAGGGCGGCGCGGGCGGCATCTTCGTCATCCACAAGCATGCCGCGACGCGGTTGCATTACGACTTGCGGCTCGAGCATGACGGCGTGCTGTGGAGCTGGGCGGTGACGCGCGGCCCGAGCCTCGACCCGCATGAGAAGCGACTGGCTGTCCATGTCGAGGATCACCCGATCGACTATGCGCCGTTCGAAGGCACCATTCCCAAGGGCGAATATGGCGGCGGTTCGGTTATCGTTTGGGACGAGGGCACCTGGATTCCCGAGATCGACCCGGCCAAGGCGATGAAAAAGGGCCATATCAGCTTCGAGCTCAGGGGACACAAGCTGCATGGGGCATGGCATCTGGTGCGGCTGAAGCCGCGTGCGGGTGAAAAGCGCGACAACTGGCTGCTGATCAAGTCGGACGATGCCGCAGCGCGTCCCGGCGAGGACATCCTCAAGGAAGCGCCTGAATCGGTGAAATCGGGCCTGACCATCGAGGAGGTCGGCGAGGGCAAGACCGCGAAGGGCGAGAAGCCGAAAGTCTGGCATTCCAACAAGCCGGCCGCCGTCAAGACAAAAGCCGGCAAACGCCTCGACTTTATCGAGCCGCAGCTGGCCACGCTCGAGCGCGATGCGCCGCCGGGCAAGGACTGGCTGCATGAGGTGAAGTTCGACGGCTATCGCATGCAGGCGCAGATCGCCGGCACCGATGTGCGGCTGCTGACCCGCACCGGCCTCGACTGGACGAAGAAATTCGGCGGCGAGATCGTCGCGGAGTTGGCCGGGCTGAAGTGCAGCGACGCCATCCTCGATGGCGAGGTGGTGGTGTTGGCCGACAGTGGTGTTTCGTCCTTCGCGCTGCTGCAGCAAGACCTGTCGGCGAAGCGGACCAATCGCTTCATCTATTACGTGTTCGACCTGATGCGCCTCGATGGAAGGGATTTGCGGCGCGAGCCGCTGGTCGAGCGCAAGCAGGCCTTGCAGGAACTGCTCGGCGAACAGCCCGACAATGCGGCGGTCCGCTTCAGCGACCATTTCGCCGAACCCGGCAAGATCATGCTGGAGCATGCCTGCCGGATGGGCCTGGAAGGCGTCGTCTCCAAGCGTGCCGATGCACCGTATCGCAGCGGCCGCGGCCCAACCTGGGTGAAGTCGAAATGCACGGCGCGGCAGGAGTTCGTCATTGGCGGCTACCTGCCGTCGGACAAGACCGGGCGCGGCCTGCGCTCGATCCTGGTCGGCTTCCACGAGGGCGGCAAGCTGCATTATGCCGGCCGCGTCGGCACTGGTTTTTCGGGCAAGGGCGCCAATGAGCTGAAGGCAAAACTCGATGCGTTGACGGCAAAATCATCGCCCTTCTCCACCGCCGTGCCGAAGGGCAAGGGCCTGGTCTGGGTCAAGCCTGAACTTGTCGGCGAAGTGGAGTTTCGCAGCTGGACCTCGGACCGTATAATACGCCACGCCTCGTTCCAGGGGTTGCGCGAGGACAAGCCGGCGGAGGAAGTCGTGCAGGAAAAGCCCAAAGCGGCGACAGGCAAGCCATCGACAGGCAAGAGCACGGCCAAGCCGGCATCAGGCGGCAAAGCCGCCGGGTCGATCACGACCACGGTCAAACTCTCGCATCCCGACAAGCTGCTGTGGCCGGACGAAAACATATCCAAGCAGGGCCTGCTCGATCATTACGCACAGGTTTGGCCGCGCATGGAACAGTTCGTGGTCAACCGGCCGCTCAGCCTGGTGCGGGCGCCGGACGGTGTCGGCGGCCAGCGTTTCTTCCAGAAACATGCCTCGGCTGGCATGAGCGATAAGATCGCGCGCATGAAGGACCCGACCGACGGCGAGGAGATCCTGTTCATCCGGGATTTCGATGGTGTTGCCGCACTGGTCCAGTATGGCGTGGTCGAGATCCACATCTGGGGGTGCACGATCGATGAGATCGAAAAGCCCGACCAGATCATCTTCGATCTCGACCCGGATGAAGGCGTCGACGTGAAGGCGGTGCGCGAGGCGGCGCTCGATATCAGAGGCAAGCTCGACGAGCTGTCGCTGCCGAATTTCGTCAAGACCTCGGGCGGCAAGGGCTATCACGTGCTGGTGCCGCTGAAGCCGTCTGCCGAATGGGACGCGGTGAAGGGCTTCGCCCATGACTTTGCCCGCGCGTTGGAGCAGGGTGCCCCCGATCGCTACACGGCGACGCTGTCGAAAAAAGCGCGCACGGGAAAGATCTTCGTCGACTATCTGCGCAACGGCAAGGGCTCGACGACGGTCGCGCCCTATTCCTCGCGCGCCAAGAAGGGCGCCACCGTGTCGATGCCGGTGACCTGGCCAGAGATCGAGGCCGGCTTGCCGCCGAACGCTTTCCCGATCGGCGACAAGACGACGCTGAAGCAGCTGGCGAAAGCCGATCCGTGGAGGGAATTTTTCAAGCAGGGGAAGGCGTTGAAGCGGGGGTAGTTCGCGCAATTTCCCAGCGCAGCGATCCTTCGCGCGCCCTCTGGCCTGCCAGCGTGACGAAATCAGCGTCGGCTCCTCAGCTCAGAAACACCTTCTCGAAAGCCTGCTTGCCCGGCAGCGAGAAAATCACCGCGCGGCTGTCCTTCTCGCGGCGCGCCCATTTCTCGGCAAGGATCTTGTCGAGGATGGCGGCGCCCAGCGTGCCGGCGAGGTGCGAACGGCGCACGCTCCAGTCGAGGCAGGCGCGGCATACCGGCCGGCGCGGCTTGGTGTAGACGTCGATGCCGATCGCGGCGAAGTGCGAAGCCGCCGATGGCCCGAGCCTGATCTCTTGTTCGTCGCGGACCAGTACGTTCTTGGCGACGAGCCGGTCGAGCATCGCCACTGCCTGCTCGCCGGCGAGGTGATCGTAGCAGACGCGCGCCACGCGCATCGCTGCATCGCGCGGACCCGGCCGCACACGCTTTGGACCGACGGCTTCCGCGACGCCTGTGATGGCTTCGATCATGCCCGCCACCTGCGGTCCGGCGAGGCCGTAATAGCGATGCCGGCCCTGGCTCGCCACCGTGAGCAGCCCACCTTCCATCAGTTTGCCCAGGTGCGAGCTGGCGGTCGGCAGCGAGACGCCGGCCTCGAGCGCCAGCTCGCTTGCCGTCAGCGCCGTGCCGCCCATCAGGGCATTTAGCATGTTTGCGCGTGCCGGGTCGCCGACCAGGCTGGCGATGCGGGCGATGTCGGGTCCTTCGCGCATAGTTCGTTCCTCATCGAAGCGTTCTTGTCAGATAATCACTATTCTCCGGTGAGATCAAGGAGACGACGATGGCCGCACGAACCGCTCTCCCCTCAGCCCCGCTCCACAGCCGTCGGTTCTTCCCGTTCGTCAGCTGGTTGCGTTCGCGGCTGCTGGCCCGCTGGTATGACCGCCATCTGCAGCGTCTCGACCTTGCCGAGATCGACGACCATCAGCTGCGCGACCTTGGCCTGACGCGGCAAGACGTGCGCCGCGAATGCGCGAAGTCCTTCTGGCAGCCCTAGCAGACCAGTCGGCACGACGTTTCGATGCCGTTCAAACTATTGACGCAGCCCCGAGGAGACCACAATGACCATCACCTGCTTCATCCGCTACGAGATCGACCCGTTCGGCAAGGCGGCCTTCGAGGAGTATGCGCGCAACTGGGGCCAGGCCATTCCGCGCTGCGGCGCCGATCTGATCGGCTATTACGCGCCGCATGAGGGCTCGGCGACGACCGCCTATGCGGCCTATAACATCGAAAGCCTGGCCGCCTACGAAGCCTATCGCGCCCGGCTTGCCGCCGATCCCGCCGGCAAGGCAAACTACGAGTTCGCCAAACGCGAGAGATTCATCCTGAAGGAGGATCGCATGTTCCTGAAACGGGCCTCAGGCCCGCACGCGAAACTGGTGCTGCCGTGATTGCCGTCATCTTCGAGGTCGAGCCGGCGGAGGGTCGGCGCGATGCCTATCTGAGCATCGCCGCGGACCTGCGTCCGCTGCTCGACGGCATTGACGGCTTTCTCTCTATCGAGCGTTTTCAGAGTCTGGCCGATCCGAACCGCATCCTGTCGCTGTCGTTCTGGCGAGATGAGGAAGCCGTGAAGGACTGGCGCAACACCGAGGAACACCGGCAGGCGCAGAAGGCCGGTCGCGGCGGCATCTTTGCCGGCTACCGATTGCGCATCGCCCATGTCGTGAGGGACTATGGGCTGACGGAAAGGGACGAGGCGCCGGCCGACAGTCGGGCGGTGAATGGGTGAGTGAGGCGGCTACTCACGCATTCCCGATCAGCACGCCGGCCGCGAACACCAGGGCGCCGCCCAGCACCACCTGGAAGGCGGCGCGCAGGAAGGGCGTCTGCATGTAGCGGTTCTGGACAAAAGCGATCGCCCACAATTCGAAGAACACCACCACCGCGGCAACCCCGGTCGCCGTCCAGAAATGCGGAATGAGATAGGGGAGTGCATGCCCGAGACCGCCCAGCGTCGTCATGATGCCGACGGTCAGACCGCGCTTGAGCGGCGAGCCGCGGCCCGACAGCTTGCCGTCGTCTGAAGCGACTTCGGTGAAGCCCATCGAAATGCCGGCGCCGATCGAGGCGGCAAGCCCGACCAGCAGCGTCTGCCAGGTGTCATGCGTGGCAAAGGCGGCAGCAAAGATCGGCGCCAGTGTGGACACCGATCCGTCCATCAGCCCGGCCAGCCCTGGTTGCACATAGGTGAGGATGAACTGGCGCTGCTCGGCGGCGGTCTCTTCGTCCTTCACTTCGCCCGGCACATGTTTCTGCTCCAGCCGCTGCGCCAGTGTCTCATGGCCCAGTTCGGCCACCGCCAGATCGTCGAGCAGTTTTCGCGTCGAGGCATCCGCCGTGCGCTTGGCAGCCTCGACATAGAAAAGGTAGGCTTGCCGCTCCATCGCCTCGGCCTGGCTGCGCACGTGCTCGATGCCGAGCGGCCGGACCAGCCAGTCGGGCTTGCGCTCGTAATAGCCCTTCACATGTTCGCGCCGGATCAGCGGAATGCGCTCGCCGAAACGCTTGCGGAAAAGCTCGATCAGCGAATCGCGATGGCCATCCTCTTCCTCGGCCATCTCCTCGAACACTTTTGCCGATTGGGGGAAGTTTTCCGTCAGGCCGTCGGCATAAGCCCGATAGATGCGACCGTCATCCTCCTCGGACGAAATGGCCAGCGCCAGGATCTCCTGTTCGGAAAGCGATTCGAAGGGGCGGCGGCCGAAGCCGAAAACACGGGAAAGCATGAGGAATTCACCCTAGTTTAGAATAGTTCTAAACTAGGGCTCAAGGTGCCTCCGGTCAATTGCGCGCTTGGGTCGCGGTCAAGAATTGTTGAAGCTCGCATGCCGGGCCGACCCCTTCATTATCAGTGAATGTTCACCTATATAATTCAACCCAGCCAGAACAAGGAACCCGCAGATGACGGCAAAACAGCCTCCGCATCCCTATGACCCAAAGCCCGTTCTCGATCTCATCGCCAGCATCGAGGCCGATCTGCAGCGCCTGAAAGGCCTGGTCGAGCAGCAGGTCGAGAAATTCGACCCCGCCAATCCGCACAACAAGGCGCCGGACGGCAAACTGACCGAGGAAGGCGTCGAGTGCTGCTACCGCATGTTCGACGAGGGCAAGTCGCGCTATTCGGTCGCCCAGCAGATGAAGATATCCTTTGCCGCCGCCAGCCACCGCTTCAACAACTGGCGCAAGCTGGGCGGGAGCAAGAGGCAGAGGACGCTGTTGGGGTGAAACTCGTGAGACGGCGGCGGGACGGCGCCCCCCTCTGTCCTGCCGGACATCTCCCCCACGAGGGGGAGATTGTCAGCTTCATTAGGTGTGCCCCTTCTTCAACGTTGGAAATTGGCGAAAGCGGATACTCAGCCGATCTCCCCACCCGTGGGGAGATGTCCGGCAGGCCAGAGGGGGGCGTGCAGCCGAGGCGTTGGCGACCGCCTCGCTAAACCTTGTAACGGTCACATTTTTCCCATGGTGCGCCGCCTCCCTTTGCGGGCATCATGGAAAGACCCCTGTCCACTGGACCTCACATGACCGCCACCACCCCTCCCGGCATCGCCGACATCCACGCCGCCGCCGCGCGTCTCGCCGGCCTGATCGTCGAAACCCCGTTGATCGAATCGCAGGAGCTGAACAAGCGCTTCGGCGGCCGCATCCTGTTCAAGCCGGAGACGCTGCAGCGTACCGGCTCGTTCAAGTTCCGTGGTGCCTACAACAAGCTGTCGTCGCTGAGCGACGAAGAACGCAGCCAGGGCGTCGTCGCCTTCTCGTCGGGCAATCATGCGCAGGGTGTCGCCGCTTCGGCCGCGATGTTCGGCGTCAAGGCGGTCATCGCCATGCCTTCAGACGCGCCGGCGATGAAGATCGCTAACGTCCGCAAGATGGGGGCGGAGGTGGTGCCGTTCGACCGCTTTCGCGACGACCGCATGAGCGTGGTTCGCCCTTACGTGGAAAGAGGCATGGTGCTGGTGCCACCCTTCGACGACCCGGCCATCATTGCGGGCCAAGGCACGATCGGCCTCGAATTGATGCGCCAGGCAAAAGCGCTTGGCGTCGACCTCGACGCGGTCGTCATTCCCTGCGGCGGCGGCGGCCTGACCAGCGGCATTTCGGTTGCCGTCAAGGACGCCTCGCCCAACACTGCGGTCTGGGCGGTGGAGCCCGAGCATTTCGACGACACCCGCCGGTCGCTGGCCGCCGGCGCCAGGGTGTCGAACGAACCCGGCCACGCGTCGATCTGCGACGCGATCCTGACCGCGGAGCCCGGCCTGATCACCTTCGAGATCAACCGCAGGAACCTGGCAGGCGGCATCGCCGTCTCCGACAAGGCGACGGCACAGGCGATGCGCGACGCCATGGCCTATCTCAAGCTGGTGGTCGAGCCCGGCGGCTGCGTGGCGTTGGCGGCGCTGTCGTCGGGCGAGATCGAACTGTCCGGCAAATGCGTTGCCGTGGTGCTGTCCGGCGGCAATGTCGATTTCGGCACTTATGCCGGGATCATGGCGGCGGCTTGAGACGAGATGTCCAAGGGGTCCGACATGGA
The DNA here is from genome assembly GCF_003997975.1 of Mesorhizobium sp. M7A.F.Ca.US.005.03.1.1. Lineage (NCBI taxonomy): Bacteria > Pseudomonadati > Pseudomonadota > Alphaproteobacteria > Hyphomicrobiales > Phyllobacteriaceae > Mesorhizobium > Mesorhizobium sp. M7A.F.Ca.US.005.03.1.1. Next base: position 29,774 of record NZ_RZRO01000063.1, on the reverse strand, counting down.
TCTGAGGCAGGTTTCGCCTTGGATCACTCCTCGCCCGCCTCCAAATCGTCGGCGGGCTGAACATGGTCATCTACCGCCCGCTCACGCGTTCTGAGCTGCCCGACGATACAGCATCCCTTGCCCGCACTCTCATCGGCAAGATCGTGGTGCGCGAACTGCCCGAAGGCATCGCCAGCGGCCGCATCGTCGAGACCGAGGCCTATGTGACCGGTGACGCCGCCGGGCACGGCTATCGGGGGATGACCCCGCGCAACCGTTCGCTGTTTCTCGACGCTGGGCACGCCTATGTCTATCTCGCCTACGGCATCTCCTACATGCTCAACGTCTCGAGCGAGATGGCAGGGGTCGGAACCGGCGTGCTCATCAGGGCGCTCGAACCGCTCGAAGGCATTGCGCTCATGCGGCTCAATCGCGGCATCGACCGCTTGCGCGACCTTGCGCGAGGACCGGGAAGGCTGGCCCAGGCGTTGCGGATCGATCGTTCGCTCGACGGGCTCGATCTCTGCCGCAAAGGCCCGCTATGGCTGGCAACCGACGAGCATCAAGCCGGCGACATCGCCCAAGGCATCCGGATCGGCATTACAAAGGATGCCGATCGCCCGCTGCGGTTTTACGTCAAGGGGAGCGCCTTCGTCAGCGGCCCGAAATCGCTCAACGGTTAGTGGCAGTTATAAACCATGGAGATTGGCGAAAGCATTTCTCCCTTCGTCATCCACGGGCGGAGCAAGGAGCGAAGGCTGGTAGCAAGACTGGAGGTCGTGCGGCGTCTAATCCAGCGTCCGCCTGAATCGTACCAATGCTACGCCGGCAAACAAAGCCACGAACACCACCAGCCAGCCAATCTCCGTTGCCACGGCCGGCAGTTCGGCCCCCTTCAGCATCACCGCGCGGGTGATGCGGAGGAAATGCGTCAGCGGGAAGATCTCGCCGAAGATTTGTGCCCAGTCCGGCATGCCGCGATACGGGAACATGAAGCCGGACAGCATGATCGACGGCAGGAAGAAGAAGAAGGTGAGTTGGAGCGCCTGCATCTGCGTGCGGGCGATGGTCGAAATCGTGTAGCCGAGCAGCACCAGCGCCAGCACGAAGATCAGCACGGCCGTCAGGAGCAGCGACATCGATCCGGTGAAGGGGATGGCGAACAGAAGTTTCGCCGCCGCCAGCACCACCACCACCTGCACGCCGCCGACCGCCAGATAGGGCAGCACCTTGCCCATCATGATCTCGAGCGGGCTGGACGGCATCGCCAGCAGGTTCTCCATCGTTCCGCGCTCGGTCTCGCGTGTCAGCGCGATCGAGGTCATCATCACCATGGTCATCTGCAGGATGACGCCCAGCAGGCCGGGCACGATGTTGTATTGCGAGATGCCTTCGGGATTGTAGCGCCGGTGTACGACGACATCGAGCTGACCCTTGGCGGCCTCGGCGGCGGCTTCCTGCGTGCCTTGCGCCCTCAGCAGCGCCTGGCTGGCGACTGTGCCGAGCGTCGAGATGGCGCCGCTGGCCACCGCCGGGTCGGTGGCGTCGGCCTCGATGAGTATCTGCGGGTTGTTGCCGCTCTCCACTCTCCTGGCGAAATCGGCCGGGATGGTGACGACGAAGGCAACGTCGCCGCGCGATATCAGGAACTCGGCCTCGGCGGCACTTTGCGCGACATGGTCGAAACGATAGTAACCGGTGGTCTGCAGCGCCGCGACAATGGCGCGCGTATAGGGATCGTTGCTCGTCGCCACGAGTGCTGCCGGCAGGCTTTTCGGGTCGTTGTTGATGGCGTAGCCGAAAAGCACCAATTGTATCAGCGGCACGCCGAGCATCATGGCGAAGGTGATGCGGTCGCGCCGCATCTGGATGAATTCCTTGATCAGCAAGGCGCCAAGTCGGGCGAAGGAAAAGACGCTGTTCATGCCATGTTGTCCTTCGAGCCGGACATGAACTGGATGAAGACGTCCTCGAGGCTGGTTTCGCCGGGCGAAACTTTCACGCCCTTGTGCTCTCTCTCGACATCGGCAAGCGCGGCTTCGAGCTTCTTCTGGTCGGAGCCGACGACATGCAGCGTCGCGCCGAACGGCGCCACCTGATCGACGCCGGGGCGGCCCTGAAGCGCTTCGGCGACCTGATCGAGGCGCGGACCCTGCAGGACGAAGGTGGTCAGCCCGGCATTTTTCACCACTTCGGCGACAGTGCCGGTGGCCAGCATCTTGCCATAGGAGATGTAGCTGATGCGGTGGCAGCGCTCGGCTTCGTCCATATAGTGGGTGGAGACCAGCACGGTCAGCCCGCCGCTGGCGAGGCGATGGATCTCGTCCCAGAACTCGCGCCGCGCCTTCGGGTCGACACCGGCCGTAGGCTCGTCGAGCAGCAGCAATTTCGGCTTGTGCATGATGCAGGCGGCCAGCGCCAGCCGCTGCTTCCAGCCGCCCGACAAGGTGCCGGCCAGCTGGTTGCGGCGCGACGTCAGGCCGAGGTCCTCCAACGTGCTCGCGACATGCTCCTCGACCGGCTTCAGCCGGTAGAGCCGCGCCACGAATTCGAGATTCTCGCCGATCGTCAGATCCTCGTAGAACGAGAATTTCTGCGTCATGTAGCCGACTTCGCGCTTGATGCGCAGGCTGTCGGTGCGGATGTTGAAACCGAGCACCGTGCCTTCGCCCTCGTCCGGCGTCAGCAGGCCGCACATGATGCGGATGGTGGTCGTTTTGCCCGAACCGTTGGGGCCGAGAAAGCCGACGATCTCGCCCTCGGCAACCGACATCGTCACATGGTCGACGACGGTCTTGTCGCCAAAGCGCTTGACCAGGCCGTGTACGTCGATGGCGTTCATCTTGCGCTGTCCGCCAGATCGACATCGACGATCTGGCCGGGCTGCAGCGGGCCGGCATCGCCCTCCGGCCGCGCCTCGACGAGGTAGACCAGCTTCTGCCGGTTCTCAAGCGAATAGATCACCGGCGGGGTGAACTCGGGATCTGGCGAGACGTAGCTGACGCGCGCCTTCACATCCGGGCCGCAGCCGTCGCAATGGACGCCGAGCAAGGTGCCGACCTTGACCGAGGAGAAGGCGCTCTCCGGGATATAGACGCTGAGCTTCACCGCGCCGTCGGGCAGGATCGAGATGACCGGCGCGGTCGGACCTGATGTATCGCCCGGATTGCGGATGACATCGTTGACGCGGCCCGGCGAAGGGGCTGCCAGGACGCGCTTCGACAGCCGCCACTGCGCCTGCTCCAACGCGGCCTGCGCCTGCTTGACCTGATTGTCGGCGGCCTTGATCGTCTCGGGGCGCGCCGGCAGGCCGCCGACGGCGAGATTGGATTTGGCCTGGCCGACCTGCGCATTGGCCGTTTCGAGCGTGGCCGACGCGGTGTCGAAATCCGCTTGCGTGCCGGCGCCGCGCTTGAACAGATCGGCGGCGCGGTCGTATTTGCGCTTGGCGTCGGCGGCCTGGGCGCTGGCCATATCGACCTCGGCCTTCAGCACGGCGATCTCTTCCGGCCGCTTGCCGATCTGCAGGTCGGCCAATTGCGCCTGCGCCTGGGCAAGGCCGGCCTGCGCCTGCGCGACAGCGATTTTTGCGTCGGCACTTTCCAGCGTCACCACGGTCGTGCCGGGCACCACACGGTCGCCGCGCTTGACCGTGACGGTCTCGACCTGCGCCACCTCGATCGGCGCCAGCAGCACGTAGTCGCCTTCGACATAGCCGACGGCCAGCGGTGCTGCCGGGGCACAGGCCGAGAAGAGCTGCGCGGCGAGCGGCAGCGAACACAGAAAGCTCATGGTCTTTGCCCCTTTGTCTTTGCCCCTTTTCTGGCGGCCAATATGGCCTTGAGATTGCCCGATGTGACCGCCACCACCTTGGCGGCCTCCGCGGCGCCGATATCGGGCCAGCCCATGCGGCGCATCACCGCCTCACGGCCGATGCGGAAATAGATGACCTGGCCGATCAGCGTGAACACGGTGAGCCTTGTGGCCTCGCTTTCGGCGGGCTCGCCAGTTGCCTGTTCCCACAGCTGGCACAGCCGGCGATGGCTCGGCTCGAAGACACCGTCATAGATACGATCGAGGGCTGCCGTTGGATGGGAAAGTTCGCGCAGGATGAACTGCACGATCTCACCGGCCTGCGGACTGGCCACGACAAAGCCGACCATTCGCTCCAGCGCCGCGAAGAGCTGCGCCTGCGCTGCCTCCGGACCGACCGGCGCGGGCGCCTGCGCATTGCCGAGCGCCGGGCCGGCGACCGTCTGGATGGTCTCGACGATAAAGTCGGCGGCGGCCGTGCGAAGACCCTCCTTGCCGCCGAAATGATAGGCGATCGAGCCGATATTGGCTCGCGCCTCGGCGGCGATCTCGCGCGTCGAGGTGCCGTCGAAGCCCTGCCGTCCGAACAGCTTCAGTGCCGCCTGGACAAGCGCCGCGCGCGTCATCTCGGCGGGCTCGCGACGAAGAACTTTGGGCTCAGGTAGTTTGATCATGAGCACATTTTAATCAATCGATTGATTAAAGTCAACTTCTGTTCGTCATTGTCTTGCCATCGACGGCGGCAAACGCTTTAGTGCGCGGCCATGGGCAAGGAAGTCGAACGAAAATTCCTGGTCACCAACACCGCATGGCGGGAGTTGGCCGAGGCCAATATCCGCATTCTCCAGTTCTATCTCGCTGCCGGCCCCGGGCGCACAGTGCGCATCCGCATCAGCGACGGCACTTCCGCCAAGCTGACGCTCAAATTCGGCAGCAAAGCGCGCGAGCGCGACGAATTCGAATACCCGATCCCGCTGTCGGAGGCGGTGGAGATGCTGGACTTCGCCATCGGACGTGTCATCGAGAAGACACGTCACCATGTTAGGCACCGTGGCTATCTCTACGAAGTCGATGTCTTTGGCGGACCGCTTGCGGGACTTGTGGTCGCCGAACTTGAGACGCCGGAGGACGTGCCGGACGAAATGCTGCCCGACTGGCTCGGCCGTGAAGTCACCGGCGAGCAGAAATTCTACAACGCGTCGCTCGCCCTTGGTGGGATTCCGGAGATCGCCGCATGAGCTTTCGCATCGATCCGCGCCTGCCGCTGACCGGCGAGGTCAGGAGAATCCTTGCCGAGGAGATCGGCAAGGCGCTGCATCATCTTGACGCCGCACGGAGCCGGCCGGAACAGGCGCTGCACAAATGCCGCAAGCGGCTGAAGAGCGCTCGCGCCTTGTTGCGGCTTGTTCGTTCCGGTGACGAAACATTCTGTGAGACAGAAAACCAGTGCTACCGCAACGTGGCGGCCCTGCTTGCCGGCCCGCGCGAGGCGACAGCGCTGATCGAAACCATCGACCGCCTGGCGGCAAGCTTTCCCAAGGAGAGCGCCGACGATGGGCTGGGCGCGGTTCGCGACAGGCTGATCGCGCGCCAGCATGAATTGCACGAAGGTACAGGACTCGAAGCGGCGATCGGTGCGGCGACCGCCGCCTGCGAGGAGGGCCTGCACCGCATCGGCACGCTGGCCTTGCCCGACCAGCCGGAACAGGCGGCCGACGTGCTTGCCGAAGGCGCCCGCGTCACGTTGCGCCGCGCCAGGAAGGCGCTCGACAAGGCCGAATCGCGGGGAGCGGCCGATGATTTCCACGATCTGCGCAAGGCGGCCAAGACCCACGGCATGCATCTGTCGCTGCTCGGCAGGCTGTGGCCGACACCGATCAAGGCAAGGCGCAAGGCGGTCGACGAACTGGGCGAGCGGCTGGGCGACCTGCACGATGTGCTGGTGATGCGCGCCCTGCTCGAGGCCGACGACCGGCTGCTCGGGCCGCCCGAGGACACGAAACTTCTGGCCAAGCTTTTGAAGCGGTCGGAAAAGCAGCTGAAGAAGAGCTGCCTTGCCGAGGCGGCCGAGCTGTTCGGCGACAGTCCCAAACGCTCGACACGCAAACTGGCCCGCAAGGCGCGCGACGATCTGGCTGCGCCGCCGGAAGAGGCCGCGGCATCGTAGGATGACTTGGCGCTCTTCCTCTCGGTCCGGACGGGGGGAAGAAAGGCGTGCGCTAGCCCTCATTACCCGCCCATGCTAATCGCCATGGAGTATGACCGAGCCCGGCGACACGCTTCTGGATCGACTTGGCCGCTGGCTTGCCGGCCGGCTGCAGGAAGAATCGTCCGGCTACGAGCCCTACACCCCCTCCGATGCCGAAACGCTGCGTCGCACGCTTGAGCCCGGCGACATCCTGCTGATCGAGGGCAACCAGAAGATCTCGGCGGCGATCAAGTACCTGACCCAGTCGACCTGGTCGCATGCGGCCTTCTATATCGGCGATGCCTTGCCCGCGCCGGCGGACGGCTCGGAGCGGCCGCGCCTGATCGAGGTCACGATCGGCGAAGGCTGCGTCGCCGTTCCATTGTCGCGCTACCGCACCTACAACACCCGCATCTGCCGGGCGAGTGGGCTGGCGCCGGAGGATCGCGACAAGGTCGTCGCCTTCATGATCGGCAAGCTCGGCCTGAAATACGACCTCAAGAACATTTTCGACATGCTGCGTTTTTTCTTCCCGACACCGCCGGTGCCGGTGCGCTGGCGCCGCCGCATGCTGGCCTTCGGTTCCGGCGATCCGACACGGGCGATCTGCTCGACGCTGATTGCCGAGGCCTATGGCCAGATCCGCTATCCGATCCTGCCCGAGATCACCCGTGCGCCCGGCCGCGCCTCGGCGCAGTCGAACTATTCGCGCAAGGAAATCCTGCACATCCGCCACCACTCGCTCTACACGCCGCGCGATTTCGACCTGTCGCCCTATTTCCGCATCGTCAAGCCGACGCTGGAATATGGTTTCGACTACCGGGCGGTGACCTGGGACGACAAGCTTGCCGATCCCGGGGCCAAGGCCGCCGAGTAAACGCGATCAAATGAGTCCAGCCGCGTGCATGGCCCGGCACAGGAGCGCTGGCCGGCGGCCGGGCGTCAGTGCTTGCAAGCCGCGGCCCGCACGTCCGAGGGTGTGGCGTCATAACGGCGACGGAACGCCCGGTTGAAATAGGAAAGGTCGTTGAAGCCGGCCTCGTAGGCGATCGCGGTGATGCTGCGTCCGGCATGGCGAGGATCGCCGAGCATGCGATGCGCGCGCGCCAGCCGTTGGGTCATCATGAAATCAATCAAGGATGTGCCATCGCTCTCGAACAGCTTGCGGACGTAGCGGGCCGACAGTCCGTGGCGGGCGGCGACGTCCTGCGCCGACAGGTCGACGTGGCCACCATGCGCGACGATATCGGCCTTGATGGCGCGCAAGCGGGCAACGCTGACGCCGCGGCCGCGTGCGATCTGGGCCGCATCCCTGGTCGCGCCCATGGCGAGTGCGGCAAGGTCGAAGACATGCGCCGCCGCAAGGTGGCAGGCCTCCGCAGTCAACTCGTCTCCGACCTCCTGGATCGAGCTGATATAGTCGAGCAACAGCCGCATCGCCCCGCTTTGGGTCGGCAAGGGCCGCATAAGAACCGCGGCCGGATCGCCGATCAGAGGCGAAAGCTGCTTGCGCGAAAAACTCAGATTGACGAAGCGAAACCCGCCGGCGCCGATCAGGTTGAGGCCAACCTCTTCACCGCTCATCATCAGCGCCTGGCCGTTGCCGACCGCCTCCTCGCGGCCGCGATGCTTCATCACACTGCCCCCGTCGAGGGCCGCCAGAAGAACGAAGTCGTCATTGTCGATCAGCGACGACGTACGATGCACCCGGAATTCCGATGAGCTGCCGGTGGCGATGCCGAGGCCTGGCAACGCGCGCACCCGCATGTCGATCTGCGCCGGCGCCAGCGGATCGAGGTCCACCCTCAGAACCGTGCGGCCGTAAACCTCACGCGTGATCTCGACGCGATCCCGCTCCGGAAACATCTCCGTCGCCAGCCTGAATGAGGCTGACGTCCCCATCGTCGCAGTCATCGACACCCCCCATGCCCAAGAGCGCGGTCATATGCGCCGGAGCCTGCAAAACGTCAATCCCGGGCCGTTTTGGCCGCTTTCAGTGCCGTTCTGTCCAAGCTGCCCCCCTTTTATGCCCCTAGTTTGCGGCGCGATTCCGGAACCGGAACCGCATTGGCGGCAATCCAAAGGGGGGCACGATGTTTCATTTGCAACTGTTCAAGACGCTGTCGGCACTGGCTGCGGCAGGGTTCAATCCGCGTGTCTATCTGCTGTCGATCGCCTTGGGCAACGCAGTGACCGATCATCGCGAGGCCAAGCTGCCGCCGCGCGCTGCCCGATGATGAGCAGCACCATGAAAAAGAGCATTTTCCTGGCCCTGACCATTGCCCTGGCGGGCTGCCAAACGGGCCAGGTCGACGACAGGCCGGCATCGATCGCGAGCGCGGCCGGCAGCAAGAAGGCCCGGAACGAACCGACGACGGAAACGGCCTGCGCCGATGCGGCCAAGAAGGCGGCGAAGGCGCAGACCAATGCGGCTCTGCTCGGCGGTGTGCTGTCGATGGCGGGGGGTCTTGGCGGTCTGGCTGGCAATGGTGGGGTCATTGCCGGCCAGGCCGCCTCGATCGGCGGCTCGGTTCTGCAGTCCCAGGCAACGAGCAGTGCCCGGGCCGGCATTGCGGAGGATTGTTATGGCTGAGCGGCGTTTCGCAGCCATGCGCCGGCTGGCCGGCGCGCTCGCACTTGCCGGCATGATCTTCGACAGCCCGCAGGCCTTGGCCCTGACAGCGCGGGATGCGTCGGCGGTCGTCGGCCTGATCGAGGCCTTGCAGCCCGAATTCGGTCAGTTCGCCTATGACGAGGAGATCGCCGCCGACTGGTACGAGCGCGATGCCGCGGACAAGGGCTTGATCGGCACAGCCGGTTTCACCGCCGACAGCTGGAAGGTCGCGCTTGGCGAGACCATGCGCGGGTTCCTGGCGACGATGCCGGTCGCGGAACTCGATGCCATTTTCGCCAAGCTCAGAAATGCCATATCCGGCATGAGGGAGCTGACCGAGGCACAGAAGACGGAGACCATCGACGCCATCGACGAAGAGGTCGAAGGCTTGATGATTTTGCGGACTGAGGGCGATCCCTTCGCCGACGTCGTCAGGCCGCTGACGCCAAAAATCCGCAGCCTCATCCTCGGCCCGGCGGTGGGGCAATAGGATGTTGGGCAACAGGAAACGGGTGGCCGGAAAAGCAACTCCGGGCGGGAGCCTCGAGGCCGAACATCGCGATATTTTTCCAGCCACGGCACGTGCCGGGCGAGGCAGCCCGATCGCGATGCTGATCTGCCTGCTGGCCTCCGGCTGCAGCCAGACGGCCGCCAGCCCGCCGATCACGCCAGACCAGCATGCGCAATTGGCGGAGTTGGCGGCCGGCCCGGACTCGCCGGCAGGCCTTGGCGAGGCCCTGGCTGCAGTCGAGGCGACCAGGAAAATGCGGGACTGCCGGGCGCGGATGAACGAGACGGTCGGGCAGATGAAGACGATGGGCGCCGTCAATGGCGCGGTCGGCGTCGCCGGTCGCATGGCGGGTCCGGGGGGCAAGACAGCGGCAAAAATGGTGGCGGTCGGCACTGCCAGGGTCGTGCGCGGCAAGCTCAGCCGTCAGATGCAATCGTGCTGAGACGATTGACGCGGTGCCTGGTCAGGCCGGCAGCGGCCGCCGTCCTTTCGCGGCGGCGGGCGTATCAGGCCTCGCCCCGGCATCTCGCGCGTGTGGCCCGATCGGCATGATTGCCGGAAATGGCGTCGCGCCAAAGGCAAACGTCCATTTGTAGCCGATCAGGCCATCCTCCGGCGTCGTGTGCTGGTCGTGATGGGCGAGCAGCTTGGCGCGGTCGGCGAGATCCTCCGCCTCGCGCCGCACCATTTCAGCCGTCTCCGGCCGCATCCGCCTGGAGAAGCTGACGAAGGTCGCTTCCTTGTCGATATGGGTGATGGCCCAGCCGATGAAATTCTTGTTGGTCATCTCGAACAGCGGCCTGAGCGGCCCTTCGAAGTTCCACTGGATCGGCGTCTCGACCAGCAGTCTCGCCGAAAGACCCCGTCCGAGCGCGATCAGGCCGAGTTCCTCGAGATCGCGCAGATAGAGGAACATCGAAGCCTCGCTCAGGCCTTGCGAGCGCATGATGCCTTCGGGCGTGAACTTTTCTGACAGCATGACGAAGATGAACAGCAGCGCCGGCCGGCCGGCGAGCTTGCGCTCGATCTCCGGCGCGATGTGGTTGACCGGCCCAGGCCCCCGGTTCATCGAGCCGAGCACGTTTTCCAGTTCGACACCGGCCGCAGCGCAAATCTCCATCAGCCGGTCGAGCTTGCAATTGCGCTCATGGAAGATACGCTTCACCGTCGGTTCGGAAACGCCCATGCGTTCGGCCAGCGCGCGATAGGTGACGCCCTTCGCCTTCAACGTCCGCTTCAGCGCCTGGAAGATCAGACCGTTCATCGGATGCACCTCTTGTCGCTAGTTTCGTATCGATATTCGATACTAGCGGTGTCAGGCCTTTCCGGAAAGTATCGAAAGCCATAGCTCTGCCTCGTCATCTCAGGAGAGCAGTCATGAACACCCTCATCCCCTCAGCCTTTATCGCCGTCATCGGCATTGCCGCAGTGCCCGCCGCGGAGGCCGGCGAACTCTGGCGCGCCACCGGGCTCGAACAGCCGGAATCGGCCCTGTTCGACGCCGCTGACAATCGCATCATCGTTTCCAACATATCAGGCAATCCCGGCGAGGCCGACGGCAACGGTTATCTCTCCGTGCTGTCGCTGGACGGCAAGACGGTCACCCAGCACTGGACCGACGGCATGGACGCACCCAAGGGTATGGCGATCTCGGGCGGCAAGCTCTATGTCGCCGACATCACGAAAGTCCGCGTCGTCGACCTCGCCAGCGGCAAGCTGGTCGCCAGCATCTCGGTGCCGAACGCGGTCTTCCTCAACGACGTGACATCGGACCAATCCGGCAAGGTCTATGTCACCGACATGCTGGCCGACGCCATCTACCGCATCGATGGCGACCGGCCGGAGCTGTTCGTTAAGGACGGGGCATTGGCTTCGCCCAACGGCGTCTTTGCCGGTGGCGGCCGATTGATCGTCGCCTCCTGGGGCAAGGGCATCAAGCCCGACTTCAGCACGACGGAGCTTGGCGGCCTGCTGTCGGTCGACATCGCCAGCAAGGTGGTTTCGCCCTTGCCGGCCGCCCAGAAATTCGCCGATCTCGACGGCGTCGTAGCCATCGGCGACACCATCTACGCCACCGCCTACATGACCGGCACGCTCTACCGCTATCATGCGGGCGGCGCGCCGGAGGTGGTGGCGCAGTTCAAGCCGGGCAGCGCCGACATCGGCACCGATGGCAAGTCGATCCTTTATGTGCCGTTGATGAACGAAGGCGAGGTTGTGGCGCTGAAGCTCGATTGAGAGCCATGATCGGCGCCTCAGGGCAGAGCTGCGAGACGTTCGCCAACGGCCGATGGACTGTCGTTAGTCGGCGAGGATCGTATCGTGGCCAATTAACGACGTCCCCGGATCGGCCCACCTTGTGCCAAGCGCCAATAGCCGACATTGCCGAGCAGATATTTTGATCTCGCCTTTGGGCCGGGAGCGGAACGTCCGGTTCGGGACGTGCTTGTGGCGAAGCTTCCGTCGCCACCGGTTCACCGCCGCCGGCGACCATACAGCGCGGAAGTCGCGTATCCCGATCGCTAGAGCACCCCGATACTGCGGAGCAAGGCTTGTAGTTCGGCCTCGACACCTGCCGCCCGCAGGACGGCATCCCGATTAATCCGGCGCGCCAGGTTGGCGCGCGTCATGGGCTTTTTGTATTCCGGCCATTCCTTTTCGAGCGCCTTAACCGCCCCCGGCGTATCGGGCGGGCGGTTGGCCGCCTTGCCCTCCAGATGGCGCAGCAGCATTGCCTCAAAGCAGGGCCGTTGCCAGAGAATCGTGATTCCGTTGTCGGCCGCGAGCTTGCGCGTTCGCTCGGCGCGCTGCGGATCGCGCTCGGCCTGGTCAAAATCCAAAAGCGCGAAGCGTTCCGCGGGCGCACGGCGTTTTCTCTGGAGCAGCTTCAGGCGCAGCACCGCCATCTCGATACGCGACAGCGGATCGCCGGTCCCCGGCCCCAATTCGTCAACGTGCAGGTGCACCGGCAAATTGGCATCGCGGATCAGATCTTGCAGAAAGCCGGCATAACCGACTTCTGACGCTCCCTCGCAGCCAATATAAACCGGACGGCGAAGCTCGATATTGGCGGGCGACGACGGCTCATCCGAGGTGTGGAACCCCGCCGTATGCACCGCTCAGATATTTGCGGTAATGGTTCTCGTCGCGGCGCACCTTCACGTCCATGAGGCTGTAAAGGTGGCTGCGGCCCTGCCGGTCCTTCTCGCAGATCACGATTTCCTCCTTGTTGAGGTCATCGAGCAGCGAGGCCGAATGGCAGGAGAGCCATAGCTGCGCGTCGAACTTGTTACGTCCCGAGGCCGCATAGAACCAGCGCACCAGCTCGGGCAGCATGTTCGGGTGAATGGCCGCGTCCATTTCGTCGATCGCGGCGATTCCGCCGGTATCGAGTGCGCTCATGATGAAAGGGAACATCTTGATAAAGGCCCGCGTGCCGTGGCTTTCCATCAGCCAAGGCATTTCGACCGCAAGACCCGCGTGCTTAAACAGCAGCAGCGGCCCGTTGTCCGTATGCTGAAAGCGCATCCCTTCCACACCCACATCTATGCGGCTTAGCTCATCCTTCAGCCGCGAGACGACGTTGGGCTGGTTCTTTAGATAGTCGATCACGTCGCGATCGACGAAGGAGTGCACAGGCTCAATTTGGAAGAAGGCCTTGCGCGCCGTATCCACAAGAAGCTGCGCGGTCGGGTGCTGGAATTTCGCGAATGATGACAGCACCGTGTGATTGCCGGCGAGCGTCTTCACGAGGTGCTGGAAGCCCGAGAGGCTGAAGGTTTTAGAGTCCTTCACCTTGCCCTCGGCATCGCGCTCATAGACGCGCTGCCATTTCCCTTGGCCGTTCGGCCTCTGGCGCAGCGACTCGGACGCGATCCGCACCGCGAGCCCTTCTTTGAGTTCGATTTCCAGTTCGTAGCGGTAAGTGCCTTGCTCGACCTTTTCGCCGCTCGTGGCGCGCTGAAAGACTTCCGGCGTCAGGTTTATGATGCCGCCCAGCTCGATCGCGAACCGGATCGGCCGACTGCCGGATTCCACGTCGTTGAACCGCTCGATGCCAGCGAAGCCTGGCACCGTGCGCGCTACGCTGTCGCGGATCATCGTCACGACGAATTCGAGCGCGCGCAGCACCGTCGTTTTACCCGAGGCGTTCGCGCCATAGAGGGCGACGACCTTCGGCGCGCGCACGTCCGCACCCTCGAAGATGGGGGCATAACGGCCTTCAGGATCGGGCACTTTTCCATCCACCGACAGGTCGAGCACCTGCGGATCGCGGATGGAGAAGAAGTTTTCGACCTCTAGCTTGTAGAGCATGGGATACCTCACTTGGGGATATAATAGAATCTATAACGACATTTCGTCAATAATTCGATTACAGGATCGCTTCATGCTCACCGAGGATTGAGCATTGGCGGCGCAACGTGGATGGATGCCAGCTTTCGGAATCGGAGGTTGGTTCTCGAAATGACCAAAAAGAGGCGCAGTGCGGTTGTTCACGTCGCGCCGTGCGTGAGTCAGCTCAACGTCAAGAAGTTGGCATTCAACAGGTGGACACCTTGTCCTGACAATGGCCACCGGCCGGCAAATCCCGGCCCCTATCCCGCCTCCAGCTTCCCTTTCAGCTGCGCCCGCGCATCCTTGATCGAGGCGGCGTAGGTCACCAGCGGGCGCTTGACGCCGTGGGTGATCAGCATGCGTCGTATCTGCGGCGCGGCGCCTGATATGATGAAGCGGACACCGGCGCGTTTCGCCTTGTGGGCGGCGCCTTCGATGACGTTGGCCGCCGTCGAATCGAAGAACGGTACGGCCGAGCAGTCGAGGATGAAGTTCCTGCGCTGGTCGGCTATGCGGTCGAGCACGGTGCCGACGGTCGATGCGGCGCCGAAGAAGAAGGCGCCCGAAATGCGATAGACGACGGTGTCGGCGTCGGTCGCCTCGCTGGCATCGTAGGCCTTGGTGCTGTCGGCGACATCCTCCTGCACCAGCGGCTGATCGGCCTCGACCGCAATCGACTTGGCCATGCGGTCGATGAACAGGATCGACCCCAGCACGAAGCCGACGACGATGCCTTCGGTGAGATCGCGGAAGATGACGAGCAGAAAGGTCGCCATCAGCACCAGCGCATCGCCGCGCGAGGCACGCAGCAAGGTGGCGAAGGCCTGTTTCTCGAACATATTCCAGCACACGACCGCCAGCACGCCGGCCAGGGCGGCGAGCGGGATATAGCTGGCGAGCGGCGCCGCCACCAGCATCAAGGCGAGCAGGATGGCGGCGTGGACGATGCCCGAAACCGGTCCGTGGGCGCCGGCCCGCACATTGGTCGCCGTGCGGGCGATGGTGCCGGTGGCGCAAATGCCGCCGAACAGGGCGGATGCGATGTTGGCGAAGCCTTGCGCCACCAGTTCGCAGTTGGAACGATGCCGGCGGCCCGTCATCCCGTCGGCGACCACCGCCGAAAGTAGCGATTCGATGGCGCCCAGCAAGGCGAAGGCAATCGCATCCGGCAGCACGTCAATCATCCGGTCCAGGCTGATCGGCGGCAAAGCGGGCATTTGCAGGCTGCGCGGTATACCGCCAAAGCGGGTGCCGATCGTCTCCGCCGGGAGCGCGAGAAGCGCCACGACCAGCGATGCCAGCCCGATGGCGATGAGCATTGCGGGCCATGTCGGCCGCCAGCGCTTCAGGCCGGCGATGGTGGCGATGGTCAACACCGCCACCAAGATCGCCGCCGGGTTGATGGTGCCGGCCGCCTCGCCGACCGCGATCAGCTTCGGCACCAGCGGTCCGGGCTCCTTGCCGGCAAGCTTCAGCCCGAACAGTTCGACGATCTGTCCGGAAAAGATGATGACGGCGATGCCGGCGGTGAAGCCGACCGTCACCGGATAGGGAATGAACTTGATGTAGGTGCCGAGACGGAGATAGCCGATGGCGAGCAGGAAGCCCCCTGCCATCATCGTTGCCAGCAGCAGCCCGTCGATACCGACCCGGGCAACCGTCGCGGCCACCAGCACGATGAAGGCGCCGGCCGGGCCGCCGATCTGGAAGCGGCTGCCGCCGAGCGCCGAAATGATGAAGCCGCCGACAATCGAGGTGTAGAGGCCGCGCTCGGGCGTGACTCCCGAGGCGATCGCGATGGCCATCGACAAGGGCAGCGCGACAATGGCCACCGTCAGCCCGGCAATGGCGTCCGCCTTGAAGTCGGCGAACGTGTAGCCCTCGCGCCAGACCGTCACGAGTTTTGGCGTGAACAATTCGGAAAATGTCGGCTTTGCCGACCTTTGGGCCGATCTGTGGGCCGGTTCATGCCCTGCCCGCTGCGTCTGATCCATGGACTGCCTTTCGCACCCTGAAAGGCGGCGGGATCGTCGGCAGGGCTGTCGGCGGTCGCCGTCGCGACTTTATGCCGGCTCAGCCTTGGGATCCGGCGGCACGGCAGGCTTGAGGCGCACGCCCCGGCCGCCGCGCTCGCTGGCCTGATTCTCGCCGATCAGCTCCACCCCGGCCTCGTCGAGGGCCTGGATGACCTTCATCAGCGTGTCGACCACGCCCCTGACCACGCCATCGCTCGCCTCCATGCGCTGGATAGTCGGAAGCGAAACGCCGGCGCGCTCGGCGAGCGTCTTCTGATCGATGCCGGCCAGCGCCCTTGCGGCGCGCATCTGCGCGGCAGTGATCATCGGCCGGAATCCCCGTCTGAGTCTGCAGGAGTAAGGTATAATATCATTATTCTGATGTTTCAAGCATTAGGATGAATGTTTGAGACGTAAGGGGCGGCGCCTGACTGACCATTTTTAGATACTTTCCCGGGATTGCGCTAAGGTCTTCCATCTGGGCAGGGAGTAACGCGGTTGAATATCTTCAAGACTTTCATGACATCGGCAGCCTTGCTGTCGGCGGTTTTCCTGTTGGCCGGCTGCGGGCACGGGCTGATCAACCGGCTGATCTAGTCTCCAGTCTCGCCGTCCGGGTGCTGCCCACGCCATCGCTGCCACGTCCGGGCAGCGAGCCAGCACAGCATCGCCCAGACGAAGCCGGCGCACCAGCCGGCCAGCACATCCGACGGCCAGTGGACGCCGAGATAGACGCGGCTGATGCCGACCAGCAGCGTCGTCAGCACCGCCAGCGACAGCACATAGATCTTCGTCGTTCGACCGGGCAGGAAGCGTGCCGCCAGCGCGCCGAGCGTCAGATAGGTCACCGCCGACAGCATGGCGTGGCCGCTGGGAAAAGACAGCGTCGTTTCGTTGACGAGATGCGAGACGAGTTCGGGGCGCGGCCGGTCGATTCCGGCTTTCAGCAGGCTCGACAGCACCTGACCGCCGGCCACCGCCACGAAGATGAAAAGGGCGGTCGCCGGCCTGCGGATAAGCAGGAGATAGACGATTACCGCCGTCACGATCAGCACCAGCACGCTGCCGCTGCCAAGGCTTGTGATGTCGCGCATCGCCCCTTGCAGCCACAGCGGGCCGATCGGGCTGTCAGGCCGCCCCGCCTGGCGGAAGGCGAGCAGGATTTCGGTGTCGAAGGCGTGCGGGGTGGTGGCGCGCGCCATCTCCATCAGCTCCTCGAATCCCCAAAGGCCGGCCGCGATGACCAAGCCGGCCAGCAGCACCGGGAATTCGACCCGGTTGAGCAAAGCGTTCGCGGCATTCTTCATCGGCAATCCGCCCGTTACAGCCGGCCTTGCAGATAGGGTCCGAGCGTGATCAGCGCCACTGCGGCGATCGCCAGCATGATGCCGGTCGCCTGCAGCGCGTTGACGCGCTCGCCGAAGAAGACCAGTGCCACGACGTTCACCGAGACCAGCTGGATGACGGCAGACAGGCTGAACGACACCGACATGCCGAATTCGCGGATCAGCCGCAGCATGATCAAATTGCCCAGCGAATAGAGCGCCAGCGTCAGCGCGATCTTGCCGAGGCTCGGCGCCAGGCCCCATTGCTTGGCGGCTGTCGCCGCCAGCAGGAAAATGACCGTTGAAAAGCCGAGCTGCAGCAGTCCCGAAAAACTCAACGTTCCGTCCCCTCTCGAAGCGGCTCCCGCCGCATGTGTCGCGGACGTTGTTTCCGAAGCGCGCCGGGACGTCAAGCGCTCGACCAAACGAAGCTCTTGGCAATGGCAAGACGGAGGCTCAATGTACCGACATCGTCCAGCCAGTCGATTGAAGGGCGGTCAGGGGTTCATGATTCGTATTCTGCAGAACTTGACGCGACGCTGGAGCGAACTCTCTCTTGCCTTGCAATTCGTCGTTGCCGGCGGTTTTGGCCTGCTGGCCGTCATGCTGGTGGTGGGCGCCTGGGTGACGGCGCAGATCAGAGAGGGCGTCATCCGCAATTCGGCCGCCACGACGGCGCTCTATGTCGACAGCGTGATTGCGCCGCTGCTTCCCGACTTGCGCAAGGAGCAGGAGCTCAGCGATTCCGTCAAGCAGGCGCTGGACGAGACGCTTGGCCAGGGCGCGCTCGGCAAGCGCCTCGAATCGTTCATGCTCTGGCGCCGCGACGGGACGGTCCTCTATGCCAAGGAGACGGCCCTGATCGGCCGCCGCTTCGCTCCGAGCGACAATCTGCGTTCCGCTTTCGAAGGCAATGTCGTCGCTGAATTCAATACTTTCGATGAGGATGAGAGCGAGGAGAAGGCGACCGGCTTGCCATTGCTGGAGATCTACAATCCCGTGCGCGAGCCCTGGTCGGGCGAGGTGGTGGCGGTTACCGAGTTCTATGAGATCGCCGACGATTTCCAGGCCACCCTGGCTTCCGCTCTGTGGTCGAGCTGGCTGATCGTGGCCGGCGCGACCCTGGCGGCATTCCTGCTCCTGTCGGGCATCGTCGTGCGCGGCAGCCGCACCATCGACGACCAGCGTGGGGCGCTGCGCCGCCAGGTGTCGGAACTGCAGGGCCTGGTGGCGCAAAACAGTGCCTTGCGACTGCGCGTGCAACAGGCCTCGCGCCGCGCCACCGCGCTCAACGAAAGATATCTGCGCCGCATCGGCGCCGACCTGCATGACGGCCCGGCCCAACTCGTGGCCCTGGCGGCGCTGCGCATGGACAGCCCGATATTTTCCAGCGATGGCCATTCAGGCGCAAGCCGCTCGACCGAGGTCACGATGATTCGCAAGACGCTGGAGGATGCGATGCGCGAAATACGCGGCATCTGCACCGGCCTTGTCCTGCCGCAGATCGAGACGGCTGCCGCAACCGACATTCTGCGGCTGGCCGTCAAGGAACACGAACAGAGGACGGGAACGTCGGTGACGCTGACGCTGGCCGGACAGTTGCCTGAACCCGGCGCCTCCGAGAAGATCAGCATCTATCGTTTCGTCCAGGAAGGGCTGAACAATGCCTATCACCACGGGCTAGGCAAGGATCAGGCGGTGAGTGCCGGGATGAAAGGTGGCAGGCTTTTTGTCGAAGTGTCGGACCGCGGGCCGGGTTTCGATCCGACGGCACGGGTCGAGGGCCTCGGGCTCGCCGGCCTCAGGGAACGGGTCGAAAGCATTGGCGGACAGTTCGAAACCTTGACCGGGCCGCAAGGTACGCGTTTGGTGATCCGTCTGTCGGTCGAGGAGCAAGCATGACTGGGACCATTCGCATTGCCATTGTCGACGATCATCCCCTCTTTCGCGAAGGTGTGACGCGCAGCCTGTCGGAGATCGGAGGCTTCGAGATGGTTGGCGAGGGCGCCACGGCGCAGGATGCCGAACGCCTCGCCGCGACGATGCGGCCCGACATCTTGCTGCTCGACATCTCGATGCCGGGCGGCGGGCTGAGCGCGGTCGCAAGCATCCTCGCCAACCATCCCGCCCAGAAGATCGTCATGCTGACCGTCTCGGAGGCCAATGCCGATGTGACCAAGGCGCTGAACGCAGGGGTGAATGGCTATGTCCTCAAAGGCGTCGGATCGCGCGGCCTCGCCGACATCCTGCGCAATGTCGCAGCCGGCGAAAGCTATCTCTCGCCGACACTATCGGCCCGGCTGCTTTCGGATCTCCAGTCCCAGCAGCCGACCGACGGCTTGGCGGAACGGCTGCGGCAGCTCACCGATCGGCAAACGGAAATCCTGCGGCTGGTGGCGGAGGGGCTGAGCAACAAGGAAGTCGCCTTGCGGCTTGAGTTGCAGGAGAAGACCGTCAAACATCACATGACCGGAGTGCTGTCGAAGCTCAATGTGCGAAATCGCACCGAAGCGGCCTTGATGATGCGTGAGTGGCGCGACCGCGACAGGCCCTCCTAAAGCATTTCACCGTTTCACGGAAACGGCGAGCTGCTCTAACTCTTTGTTTTGACGCAATTCCCAAGGGAAAAGCGCTACGCGCATTTCCCGGGAAAACCGCTTCACACTTTTTCTAGAACTGCTTGGGTCAGGTCTGGGGAAATGCGCAGCGGTTTCCCGTCCCGGATTGCGCAAAAGCGCGTCGCGCCTCGGGACCGCAGCCATTGCGGTGCCGAAAACCGGGACGATGCCGGCCGGAAACGAGGTCACCTCCGCCGGGGGGCGGCGGAGGTGACGTGCAAAGCTGACCGTTGCCTGTTGGCCAGCTTCACAAGGCCTTGAGACGATTGGCATCGGCCGGCGTGGCCTGGCGGTCGATGATCGTGCGACCGAGAGCGTCCTTCATGCTGAAACGACCGTTCTCGAGCTTTTCCGTTATGCCGTCGGGATGCCTGACTGTGATCTTGTTGCCGGTCACGTCGACCTTGTCACCGGTCTTTGCATTGACATGGCTCCCGCTCTTACCCTGACTGGATCCTGATTTGCCGTTGTTGCCGTTATTGCCGCTGTTGCCGTTATTCCCATTGCCGTTGCCGCTGTTCCCGCTATTGCTTCCGCCGGAATTGCCGCCGTTGCCGCCCCCACTGTTGCCACCACCACCGCCGCCACTGTTACCGCCACCCTTGGCGTATGCGCTGGCGGTGTGGATGCCGGAAACGGAGCCGTCCAGGACAATTTGATAGGGCGCAATCGTCAACACCAGCGCCGCTGCCGATTTGAGCGCCAGCCGGCAACAACGGGTCGTGAAACGGGTCGTGACCGATCTGTGCATTCTGATCTCCGACGACTGAGTCCGGCGCGCCCCACCCCAACGTTGCAGTGCAACCAACATTGCCGAAAGACGCGGCGCCCGGAAGCGACCTCCGACCGTTGCGGTTGTCAACCAGGACCATTGCAAGCGCAAGGTTGGACTAAAGTCCCAAGTATATGCTACATTAGCTTCGCATGAACGGCGCCGTGACCGCCATCGCTAAACGGGAGACTGGCTTTCCCGATGCCTGACGACGGCAGACGCCGAACATCAAGTCACCTCCGCCGGGGGCGGCGGAGGTGACTTGTCGAGGGTGCAGTTGCCCGTTGATCTGTTTTTTGCAAACGACTGATGTCGTCCGCCGTCGCGGGATGCGCGGCCAAGATGCCGCCTAAGGTCTCCTTTCATCTCGAACCGGCGATTCTGGAGCAGTTCACGGTCTGCGGGAATGCTTAGCCAGCGCTGCGCGCAATGCCTGTCGCGTCTGAAAGGTCTCCCGATGTCACGAAAATGTGATCCGGCGATTATAAGGGGGTCAAACAGGTACCCACGCTCCAGCCAATCCAACAGCCAGAGGCAAGCCATGACTGACCTTCGCTCCCCCGACACCCGATTCCGCACCAGCCTGCTCGAGGAAAACGACGGCCCGGCCATCAACGCTTCCGACAACCGCACCATGGGCGAGATCATCGCCGCGCGGTTCTCGCGCCGCGGCTTCCTCAAGGGTTCGCTGGCTGTCTCGGCCATCGCCGCCACCGTCAGCCCGCTGGCGCTGATCAGCGCCGACGAGGCCCGGGCCGCTGAAGGCTCGGCCTTCACGTTCGACGAACTCGAGGCCGGCATCGACGACAAGCACCACGTCGCGCCGGGTTACGATGCCGATGTGCTGCTGCGCTGGGGCGATCCGCTGTTTGCCGATTCGCCCGACTTCGACCCGACGAAACAGTCGGCCGAGGCCCAGGCGAAACAGTTCGGCTACAACAACGATTATGTCGGCTACATCCCCATCGACGGCTCGGCCGAACATGGCCTGCTGGTGGTCAACCACGAATACACCAATCCGCATCTGATGTTCCCGGGCATCGTGAAGATCGTCCAGAAGGACGGCAAGAAGTCGGCCGAAGTCGCACCCCTCTCGAAGGAGCAGGTCGATGTCGAGATGGCAGCTCACGGCGGCACCATCGTCGAGATCCGCAAGACATCAGGCAAATGGCAGGTGGTGCGCGACGGCAAGCTCAATCGCCGCATCACCTCCAACACCGAAATGGCGCTGTCCGGTCCGGTTGCCGGCCATGACCGCGTCAAGACCAATGCCGATCCGTCCGGCACCAAGGTGTTCGGCACGTTCAACAATTGCGCCGGCGGCGTCACGCCCTGGGGCACCTATGTGATGGCCGAGGAGAACATCCATGGCTATTTCTCCGGCGAGTTGCCGGAAGGCCACAAGGAAGCCGCGAACTACAAGCGTCTCGGCATTCCCGAAGGCGCCTATGAATGGGCGGCGCATTACGAGCGTTTCGACCTCGCCAAGGAGCCCAATGAGGCCAACCGCTTCGGCTGGATCGTCGAGGTCGATGTCAACGACCCGACCTCGACGCCGAGGAAGCGCACCGCCATGGGCCGCTTCAAGCATGAGGGCGCCGAATCGATTGTCGCCAGGGACGGCCGCGTCGTCTTCTATCTCGGTGACGACGAGCGCTTCGACTATGTCTACAAGTTCGTGACCAAGGCCGCGTTCGATCCGAACGATCATGCCGCCAACAGGGACCTGCTCGATGATGGCACGCTGCATGTCGCCAGGTTCGCCGAAGATGGCACGGTCGAATGGCTGCCGATCGTCTTCGGCCAGGGACCGCTGACGGCTGAAAACGGTTTCACTGGCCAGGCCGACGTGCTGATCGAGACGCGCCGCGCCGCCGACCTGCTCGGTGCCACCAAGATGGACCGCCCCGAAGACATCCAGCCCAATGCCGTCAATGGCAAGGTCTATGTCATGCTGACCAACAATTCGAAGCGCAAGGCCGACCAGGTAGACGCCGCCAACCCGCGCGCCGAAAACGCCTTTGGCCACATCATCGAGATCGCCGAGGACGGCGGTGATTTCACCGCCGCCAAGGGCAAGTGGGAAGTGCTGCTGAAATGCGGTGATCCGGCGGTTGCCGATGTCGGCGCCACCTTCTCGACGGCAACGACGGCCAATGGCTGGTTCGGCATGCCCGACAATTGCGCGGTCGATTCGGCCGGGCGTCTCTGGGTCGCAACCGACGGCCAAGGCCCGAAAGCCACCGGCCGCACGGATGGTCTGTGGGCGGTGGACACGGAAGGGGCGGCGCGGGCAACCTCGAAACTGTTCTTCCGCGTGCCGATCGGCGCCGAAATGTGCGGTCCGCTGTTTGCGCCCGACGACCAGACCGCCTTCGTCGCCGTCCAGCATCCGGGCGATGGCGGCGAGGACTGGGAAGCGTTCGGCCGCCCGTCCTACTATGAGGATCTGTCGACGCGCTGGCCCGACTTCAAGCCCGACATGCCGGTGCGGCCGTCGGTGGTCGCCATCACCAGACAGGGCGGCGGCAAGATCGCGGTCTGATTGCCTCCAGCATGGGGCGCAGCAGCGGAGCAGATTTGCACCGCTGCCGCCCTTTGAAGTCGCGGCATGGGGTGAAGTCGGTCAAGCCTCGGGAAAGATTGGCAATTTAAACATGGCGCCCTAGGTCTTTATCAGGAGATCGCCATGTCGAAGTCCGTCTATGACCGTGGCTTGCTCAAGCCAGCCGATATCGCCAAGCTGCAGCGCGTGTTCGACGAGGCCTGCCGGCGGCGCGAGGCACATCCCGATTCCGCCGACGCGCGGGAAATCGCGCTTAACCTGCTCGCCCTGCACAATGCCGGCATGGTGGAAGAGGACATGCTGATGGAGGCCGTCGGTTTCCGGCGGCTGGAACCCAAATCAGCGTGATGCGCCGGGTTGGTGCGAGGCCGACCCTGCAATCCGTTTGGCGATCGCCTTGGCCAGGATGCCGGCATTGGCGAAGCAGCCGCGAATGCTCGGCCGCATGCCGGTGAACCACAGACCGGGCAATTTCGGATCGGCTTGCCCGCCGTTGAAGAGCGGAACGCCCTTGGCGTCGAGCACGCCGAGCTTGCCGACCATCGGCTCCAGCCCGGTGCGGTAGCCTGTCGCGGCAATGACGATGTCAGGATAGATCAGGCTGCCATCGGCCAGGATCACGCCGTCACGGGTGAATTCCCTTATGCCGGGTACGACGGTGATCTTGCCGGCCTTTATGGCGCTGACGGCGCCATCGTCGGCGGCGATCGCGGTGTAATCCGAGGTCAGGCGGCTGGCGCCGCCCGCAGGCGCGGGCGGCAGGCCGAATTTGGTCAGGTCGCCGAAAGCCAGGCGCTGCGTCGCCGACATCACCGCGTCGGCGACCCGCAACGGCAAGCGAGCCATGAACGGCGAAAGCCGGTGCACGGCGATCTTGCCGATGCGCTTGGGCAGCAGGGCGGGACCGCTGCGGGCCGACAGCCAGATGGCGGCCGTGTCTATGCCGGCCAGATGATTGAGCGCATCGAAACCCGAATTGCCGGCGCCGACGACCAGCACTTTCTGGCCCGCATAGGCCTGTGCGTCACCGAAATCCGCCGAATGGATGATGCGCCCGACGAAATCCTTCATGCCTTTCCATTCGGGAATGAACGGCTGCCTATCGCGGCCGGTGGCGACGACGACATTGCGGGCCAGCCGCAGGCCAGCGCTGGTCCGTACCGCCCAGTGATCGCCCTTGAAGGCAATCTCTTCGACAGCGACGCCAAACTGCACCGGCAGCCGGTTTTCCTCCCTGAAATCATTCATGTGGCGGATGACGACCGTCCGGTGCGGAAAGGCGGGGGTGCCGGGGGGATAGGGGAGACCAGGCAGCGAAGAAAGATCGCGGTGGGTGTTGAGATGCAATTGCTGGTGCCGCCGGTGCCATGGCTCAGCCAACCGGCTTTCCTTTTCCAGGATCGCCGTCGGCACGCCGGCGTTCATCAAGGCGTGCGCGACGGCCAGCCCGGCAGCACCGGCGCCGACGACGATTGCCGGCTCGACCTTGGCCGGCAGATCCACAACCGATCTGATTGTCGTATCAGTCATTCACTCGAATCCCGTTCGACGCTAGGCTGGCAGGACGCTGTAACCGTTTGATCCCGCGCAGGATCCCTGCAGCAAACCGCGGCCGAAATTTCGAGCGATGCGAATTAGCTCCGTACGCCGGGCCGCGGTTGCGCTCTATATGGCATATGCGCGATATCAACGGTAATCAGGTCGCGGCAATGTGATTGATTCGAGGCTCGGGGTGGCTGGCGGGTCTCGGTTATCCCCACGCGCATGCCCGAAATCGACTCCGATTTTCGAGTCATGCGCAGAATCAAAGTGTTACAGCACCTTGGCGCGTCCTGGACGGCCGGCGCTGTAGGCGGCACGCGGAATCTCGACCATGCCCTCCTTGCGGTTCTATTTCGACAAGATCCTTGAGGCCGCCGCGCCCGAGGTCGAGCGGCAGGCGCTGACCCATGTCGAACGCCTGGCACTGGTGCGCCGCTATGGCGACTTCTCGCTCGCCTATTCCACCGCCGTGCAAGGCAAGCTCTCCTATTTCGGCGACGCCGACGGCTACATCGCCTTCGGTACCAAGATGAAGCACCATTTCGCGCTCGGCGACCCGGTGGCGGCTCCGGCGCGTCGGGCCGATTACATCAAGCGCTTCGTCGAGACCGCCGGCAGCCCGTGGTTCGTGCAGGTCGGCGAGGAAACCGCACGCGTGCTGGCCGGCCTTGGCTACAAGGTCAATCGCCTCGGCATCGACACCCGCCTCACCCTGCCCGAGCATGATTTTTCCGGGAAGCGCAACGAGACCGTGCGCTACTCCGAGCGCTGGCTGCTGAAGAAAGGCTTTTCGTTCGACGAGGACAAGCGCACGATTTTTCTGGATGAAATTGCCCGGCTTTCGGAAAACTGGCGCGGCGACCGCATCGTCAAGCGCTGGGAGATGGGCTTTCTCAACCGCAACTTTGCCGACCATCTCGGCACCGACATGCGCCGTTTCGTCCTGCACGGTCCCGACGGCGGACTGGTCGCTCTGCTCGACTTCGACCCGCTGTGCCGCAACGGAAAGGTCATCGGCTACACGACGGCCTTCAAGCGCAAGCATATCGACGCTTCGCCGCATGCCGAGGTCGGCCTGACCAAATTTGCCGTCGACCGTTTTCGCGAAGAGGGCATCTCGGTGGTCACGCTCGGCCTGTCGCCGATGCTCGATATCGGGCCAAGCGGCTTTGCCGAAAGCGATTTCTGGCGCAATGCCTTCCAGCGCGCCTACGATTCGCCCTGGGTCAATCGCCGCAGGTTCAACCTGCAGGGCCAGGCGGCCTTCAAGCGCCGCTTCCACGGTGTCGAGGAGCCGGTCTACATCGCCTTCCGCAAGGGGACGTATGTCGAGATGCTGGGGTTGCTGCGGCTGGTCAAGGCGATCTAGATCTATCGATATTCAGGTGAGGCCGGCCTGCAAATGGCGGCTTCCTGCGCTTCCGGTGCTCACGTACGAAAAGTACGCTCCGCTCCGGTTCTCGGAATCCGCCATTTTCGACTCGGCCTGACCTGAATCTCAACAGACCTGGCGGCGTTCTGCCGTCAATTCCTCAACCGATACCCTGTCCTGAAGATCCAGGCGACGATCGTTATACAGATCAGCAGGAAGACGACCGTCATGCCGAGGCTGACGCCGACCGAGACGTCGGACTTGCCGTAGAAGCTCCAGCGGAAACCGCTGATCAGGTAGACGACCGGGTTGAACAGCGTGATCGTGCGCCAGACCTCGGGCAGCATGTTGATCGAATAGAAGCTGCCACCGAGGAAGGTCAGCGGCGTGATGATCAGCAGCGGAACCAGTTGCAGCTGCTCGAAACTCTTCGCCCAGATGCCGATGATGAAGCCGAACAGGCTGAAGGTCACCGCCGTCAGCACCAGGAAGGCGAGCATCCAGAACGGATGCAGGATGGTGAGCGGCACGAACAGCGAGGCGGTGGCCAGGATGATCAGGCCGAGGATGATCGACTTGGTCGCGGCACCGCCGACATAGGCGATGACGATCTCCAGATAGGAGACCGGCGCCGACAGAAGCTCGTAGATCGAGCCGACGAATTTCGGGAAATAGATGGCAAAGGAGGCGTTGGAGATCGACTGCGTCAACAGCGACAGCATGATCAGACCCGGCACGATGAAGGCGCCGTAGCTGATGCCGTCGATCTCGGTGATGCGCGAGCCGATGGCCGAGCCGAAGACGACGAAATACAGCGACGTCGAGATGACCGGCGAGACGATGCTCTGCAGCACGGTGCGGAAAGCACGTGCCATTTCCATCCGGTAGATCGCCCATACTGCGCGAAGGTTCATGGCTCCCTCCTCACCAGATTGACGAAGATCTCCTCGAGCGAAGAGTTTTGCGTGTCGATATCGCGGAACTGGATGCCGCCGGCCTCGAGATCGCGCATCAACGAGGCGACGCCGGGCCGCTCGGCCTGGTTGTCATAGGTGTAGGTCAGCTGCCCGCCATCGGGCGACAATTCCAGCGCATAGCGCGAGAGCGCCTCGGGAATGGCCGTCAGCGGATTGCGCAGTTCCAGCACCAGCCGCTTGCGGCCGAGCTTGCGCATCAGTTCGGCCTTGTTCTCGACCAGGATGATCTCGCCGCGGTTGATGACGCCGACGCGGTCGGCCATCGCTTCGGCTTCCTCGATATAGTGCGTGGTGAGGATGATGGTGACGCCGTCCTCGCGCAGCCGGCGCACCATCGCCCACATGTCCTGGCGCAGCTCGACGTCGACGCCGGCGGTCGGCTCGTCGAGGAACAGGATGCGCGGCTCATGCGACAGCGCCTTGGCGATCATCAGCCGGCGCTTCATGCCGCCCGACAGGGTGATCGCCTTGGCGTCCTTCTTGTCCCACAGTGAGAGATCGCGCAGCACCTTCTCGACAAAGCCGTGGTTGGCCGGCTTGCCGAACAGGCCACGGCTGTAATTGACCGTCGCCCAGACGCTCTCGAAGGCATCGATGGTCAGTTCCTGCGGCACCAGCCCGATCAGACCGCGCGCGGCGCGATAATCCTTGTTGATGTCGTGGCCGTCGACGGTGACGGTGCCCGACGAGCGGTTGACGATGCCGCAGACGATCGAGATCAGCGTCGTCTTGCCGGCGCCATTGGGCCCAAGCAGCGCGAAGATTTCGCCGCGCTGAATGTCGAGATTGACTTCCTTGAGCGCGGTAAAACCGGTGGCGTAGGTCTTGGAGACCCCGGAAATGGACAGGATGGAAGGCATGGATGAAAACGGCTGCTTGAAAGAGGTCCCCTGATATAGGCCGAATGTCGGTGCTTGCAACCGCAAGTCAATGCCCTGCTGACAGTTCTCGACAATCGTTGCAGGCCGGCCATTGCAGGTGCGGCGCACAGGCCCGGAGTTGCGCGGCATGCAACCGGGAAAATTGTCCTGTGGCGTTCAGCCTCGCGGCAGGACGCCGCTTTGACCTGAACTCGCTTCGGGCCTATTCTTCGCGAGTATTTGCAGCAGCCGGAGCCCATCATGGACCCGCTCATACTTTCGCGTATCCAGTTCGGCGCGAATATTTCATTCCACATTCTATTTCCGACGATCACCATTGCGCTGGGTTGGGTGCTGCTGTTCTTCAAGCTGCGCTACAACGCCACCAACGATTCCGCCTGGATGCGCGCCTATTTCACCTGGGTGAAGGTGTTCGCGCTGTCCTTTGCCATGGGCGTGGTTTCGGGCGTCACCATGAGCTTCCAGTTCGGCACCAACTGGCCGGGCTACATGGAAAAGGTCGGCAACATCGCCGGGCCGCTGCTGGCCTACGAGATCCTCACCGCCTTCTTCCTCGAAGCGGCCTTCCTCGGCATCATGCTGTTCGGCTTCCGCCGCGTTTCCAACCGCATCCACACGCTGGCGACGGTGCTTGTCGCCGGCGGCACCACCGTCTCGGCGTTCTGGATCATCGCGCTCAATTCCTGGATGCAGACGCCGGCCGGCTTCGAGATGCGCGACGGCGTGGCGCATGCGGTCGACTGGTGGGCAATCATCTTCAACCCGTCGATGCCCTACAGGCTGACCCACATGCTGCTGGCGTCCGGGCTGACGGTGTCGTTCCTGATCGCTGGCCTGTCGGCGCTGCGCTATCTCACCGGCGACCGTTCGGAATCGATGTGGAAGGCGCTGCGCACCGGCGTCTTCACGGCCGCGATCCTGATCCCGATCCAGATCTTCGCCGGCGACCAGCATGGGCTGAACACGCTGGAGCACCAGCCGCAGAAGATCGCCGCCATGGAAGCCAACTGGAACACCGGCCCCAACGTGCCGCTGGTGCTTTTTGCGCTTCCCGACGAGGCCGCGAAGGAAAACAAATTCGAGATCGCCATTCCCGACGGCGCCAGCCTGGTGCTGCGGCACTCGACCAGCGGTGTCGTGCCGGGACTGAACGATTATCCCGGCAACCATCCGCCGGTCTTTCCGGTGTTCTGGGGTTTCCGCGTGATGGTCGGCACAGGCATATTGATGCTGCTCGTCTCATGGTCGGCGGCCTTCTTCCTCAAGCGCCGGCACAGCCTGCCGAAGCCGCTCGCCATGCTGATGGTACCGATGGCGCTGTCGGGCTGGCTGGCGACGCTGGCCGGCTGGTACACCACCGAAATCGGCCGCCAGCCCTGGCTGGTGACGGGCGTGCTGAAAACGGCAGACGCGGTCGGCCCGGTGGCGGGCAGCCATGTCGCGCTGACGCTGGCGACCTACCTCGTTCTCTATGTGCTTTTGCTGATCGCCTATCTCGGCGTGCTGGTGCACCTGGCGCTGAAGGCGGCGAAGGACGGCGATTCATCGCCGCTGCCGGGCGTCATGAACGCCGCCATGTCACAGCCGGCGGCTGGCGAGTAGGAGAAGAAGATGAGCTTCGACTGGCCAACCGCGCTTCCCCTCATCTTCGCCGGCCTGATGGGCCTCGCCATCCTGATCTACGTCATTCTCGACGGTTTCGATCTCGGCATCGGCATCCTGTTCGCCGCCGCCGAAGACGCCGAACAGGATACGATGATTGCCGCGATCGGCCCGTTCTGGGACGCCAACGAAACCTGGCTGGTGCTGGCCGTCGGCCTGCTGCTGGTCGCCTTCCCGCTGGCGCATGGCGTCATCCTGACGGCGCTCTACATTCCGGTCTTCGTGCTTTTGCTCGGGCTGATCCTGCGCGGCGTTGCCTTCGATTTCCGCGCCAAGGTGCCAGCTGGCCGGAAGCATCGCTGGAACCGTATTTTCTTCCTGGGTTCGCTCATCGCCTCGCTGGCGCAGGGCTACATGCTGGGTGTCTATGTGCTCGGCCTCGATGTCGGCCTCGGCGGCATGGCGTTCGGCGTGCTGGTGGCGTTCTGCCTTGCCGCCGCCTACGCGGCGATGGGTGCCGCCTGGGTGATCTACAAGACTGAAGGCGAATTGCAGAAGAAGGCGGTGCGCTGGCTGCGCACGACGCTGGTGCTGACCGCGCTCGGCATGGCCGCGGTGTCGCTGGCGACGCCCTTCGCCAGCCCGCGCATCTTCGACAAATGGT